>CAZQNI010000116.1:0-5343 GCA_964594255.1 uncultured bacterium
AATATTTTATCTCCTGCTATAACAGGTTCCCATTTCTTTTTTTCTTCTATGCCTTCAAAGAAAGGTAATTTAAAAGATACACTTGCGTTTATTCTTGTTGTTAGTTCTTCATCTGATCTTGGCCAAATCGTATTTTCGAATTTCGATACGGACACTTCTCCCGTAAATAATCCCATTTCGGATTCGATTCCCAGGTTAATATCTCGTCCATCACCCTCCAAAATAAGATTAAACAATTCATTGAAAGTGAATTTTGCTCCCATGAAGAGTCCAATAGCAAAGTTTTCATGTTTTTCGGAAAAGAAGACATCCGTGTTGGGTTGTCTGCTATGCGGTCCATAGCCAACAAATTTTCCTCTTCCCAAACCGGCATTTAGTTCTATTAATTTGTTGAATTTCCTATTTGCTACAATGTAAAAAGACCATGCTTCAGGAGGTCTGGGTGTATAATATTCGTCACGAAAGGTTGTATCTGAACCCAGAGGCGAGACAAATCTGCTGAATGCTATATTGTCAATTCCGACAGCTATTGAAGTATTCTGTCTTTTATAAAATTGATATGCTAAATCCAAACTAAAGGTGCTGCCTGCAAAGTAGTTAAGTCCGACATTTATATTTTCTTTTGAAAATTCGATTCCAAGGTTAGGGTCAAATCCAAAATCGGATTCAGCTGAAAAAGGGTAACTGCCGTTAAAATTTATGAATAACCCGCCGTAAAAATTCGCAGAAGGGATATCTATATACGAATTTCTGTGTAATCTCTGGGCTTGGGAGGTTAAGGAAATCAATAAAACCGATAAATATAATATTTTTTTCATTTTTATTCCTAATCAGATGGTTTTTTATTTTCTTTGTTTAAATCGTTTTCTTTCTTTTCTTTCGGTGTGGTTTGTTCTACCCCTTCTGAATCGAAATCTTCCTCAATATAGATGTCTTCTTCCAGGCTTTCCCATTTTTCTTCTATGATGAATCTCTCTTGTGGTCCTTCGGTTTTTATAGTAGCAAGCTTGCCGCTTGAGTTGTAAGTCCTTCCGTTTTTTTCCGTTATCGTAAATTTATAATAATAATTGCCGTAATGGACTAGAGAGCCGGTGTCATCTCGACCGTCCCAGTAAAGTCGCTGAGGTGGTTCGCCCCAGCCTTCATAGTGTCGCAATATTTCACCCCATCTATTTTTTACCAGGAGTTCCCATTTTTCGATTTCATCTTTTGTCATTATTTCTTTATTTAGCCAGAGGATATTGTTTTCTCCGTCGGTTATAGGAGAAAAAACTTTTTTGTCGGGATATAACTTTGCTCTAAAACCACCGAAATTGAAAGTCAGAGAAAAATTGTGATTGGCAGATAATATTCCTTCAGACTGATGATGTTCTTGAAACGCATAATCGATTCTTAAATTGTGTCTTGAAATAGGAAATGAAAAACCCGCTCCATAGGAGAAATAATTGTGGTCCACCCCTAATCTTAAATGGAGAAGACTGCTTATTTTATATTCCAAACCTCCGTTTAGCTGTATTTTACTGTTTTCATGCCAGCCAATGTCACCGACAAATATTAAATTGTTGTCAAAAGTTTTGCAGCTTACTCCGGCTTTAAATCCAGAGGGGTATTGTTCTGTTTCTGATATTAAGGTAAAAGAAGGTTTTAATAAATTATTTATTGTGAAGCCGGCGGAGAAAGATCTCTCGGGGAAAAGTAAAAACCCGATGTCGAAGGCATGTCCACTTGAACTCCAATGGGAAATCGAGTGGTGGAGTATCTTGTAATTAATCCCAAGAGATAAGAAGTCAATTAGGTTTATAGAGTAAGAGAGTATTCCGGCAGTTTCCGTTTCCCCGAATCCTGATTCGTCTAAAAGTATATTGTTTTCGTCTCTGTTTTCTATCCCGCCAATACGAGCCTGTACGAGGGAAAAAGCAAAAGAACCGGATTTGGCTGTTGGTAATACATAAGAGAAGTAGTCGAAACTGGTTCCCACGAAGAGAGCGCTGTGCATAAATAGCAATTCCTGGGGTTTGGCTTGAGATAGTCCTGCCGGGTTATAGTAAGGAGCTGACGCATCGTCCGACAACCCGACTCCACATCTTCCCATACCCATAGTTCTCGCTCCTGCTCCGAATCGCAAAAAACTCCCACCTGTATTGGCATTTCCCTTTACGGATAAAAGTATCAATAAAAAAGCAAATCCTAAAAATTTACTCTTTCTCGTCATCTTCTTTTATCTTATAACGGCTATTTTACCCGTATACCGGGCAACTGTTTGAGTTTGATTGGTTGCTTTAATACAAACTATATATACACCGGAAAAAACTCTGTTGCCGTCATTATCCGTTCCGTCCCATTCGGTGCTCCGTGTTCCTGCAGTTTCATCAGTTTCTACATCCCAAACCAAGTTCCCGAATTTATCAAATATCATTATTAAGACATGGGCGTTTTGACTTAAGTAATAGTTTATAGAAGTAAAGTTGTGTTCCGCTGTAAGCGGATTTGGATATATATATATTGAATCACTGGCACTTGCCTGCCTTGATTTGCTGAGAGTTGTTTTGGCTTTTACCGTGAATTTATTGCTCAGCGAAAGTTCTTCACTCTCGAGATATGAGCAACAAAGGCAAATTGAATCTGCGGCATTCGAGATTTTGACCCATCCCTCCCATTTGCCTTCATTAAAATTTATCCTGTTGTCTCCTGAACCGTATATTTTCAGCCGGTAGTCAGGTGGTTCAACAGAAAGAGAACAGAGAAAACTTGCACTATCGAAAGTGTGAATAGTTATATAAAAACTGTCACCTGCCAATTGAGGTGAAGGTATTGAGTCGAAATTGAAACTTAACAAGATTAGAAGGGCTAGCATTTTATCAGGCACATCTCCTTCATTTGTTCTTTAATATACGTACTTTATCAATATTGTCAAGGTAGGTTTTTCGAAAATGCCGTTAAAGAAGTCCCGAGTTTGTTTATTGGTAGGGTGTTGGGGTATCTTAATCCTTGACAAAAGGGAATTTAGATGTATTAATTACTAAAAATGGATTACGAAAGTTTTTTCGGGTTTAAAGAGAAGCCGTTTTCAACTTCTCCGGATGAGAGATTTTATTACGATAGTCCCCAGCATTCCAAGGCTATGCAGAAAATCTTTCATGGTGTTGAAAATAGACTAGGACTTTCGCTGGTTGTGGCTGATATTGGAATGGGTAAAACCACCATGGCGAGAAGGATGCTTAATATGTTGGCTTCGGATGATTCTTACGAAGTCTCGCTTCTCGTTATAATCCATCCCGATATTACAGCAGGATGGTTTCTCAGGAAGATCTCTTTGCAATTGGGGGTTACAGATAAAAGCGATGACAGAGAGAAAATGATATCAGGGTTGTATAATAAATTGCAGGAATATCATGATCAAAAAAAAAGAGTGGTTGCTCTAATAGATGAAGGTAACATGCTGCGAGGTAAGGATACGATGGAGGAAATTCGCGGACTACTCAATATTGAAACCCAATCGCAACATTTGCTCAATTTTGTGCTTTTTGGTTTGCCGGAGATGGAAGTGAATCTGAAACAGGATGAAGCCTTGTACCAGAGAACTGCTATAAGAACTACTCTTAAGCCTTTGGGTTTGGAATCCGTTAAAGCATATATCAGGCACAGGATAAAAGTTGCCGGGGGAAAAGATTTGCCTTTTACCGATGAGTCGTTAGGCTTAATACATACATACTCCGGGGGTAAACCGCGAATGATTAATATAATATGTGAGAATTCAATGCTGGAAGCTTTTCTTGAAAAGAAAAAAGAAATAGATACAAAAATCATCCAGGTCGTGCTGGAAGATCTTGCTTTACTGGAGAGTTAATAATGATTGATTTTATTAAAGGAGAAGGAGGAGGTAACGATTTTGTGCTTACTCCTTATGTTTCTGGCCTTGACTATTCGGCACTCTGTCCGCGTATATTGAAGAGAAGGTATGGTATAGGAGGAGACGGTCTTGTGGTTATGGACGGAAAGAAAATGATATTCTACAATCCGGATGGAAGTAATGTACCCTTTTGTGGTAATGCAATAAGGGTTTTCTTTCGCCTGCTTTATCTTCAGGGTAAAGTTGAGAAAGAAGATGAATTAGAAACCGAAGCCGGAACGGTCAGGCTTATTTACAATGATGATGATACGGTGTCTGCTTTAATGCCCGAGATTATTATTCTTGAAAAAAGAGAGAATGGCGCGATTGTCAGATGTGGTGTTCCTCACTATGTTATCCCTACGGAGAATGTGGAAGATATTGATGTTGATAGGGAAGGAGCTAAACTTTCGAATGCTATCCCCGGAAGGAATAATGTTGATTGGTTCAGGGAAAAAGACGGGGCCGTTTTTATGAGAGTTTTCGAGCGAGGTGTTGAGGCGGAGACGCTTTCCTGTTCTTCCGGGATTGCGAGTATGTCATTTTTCGTAATGGAAGAAACAGGAAGGAAGAAACTTAAAGTTAAAACGATTGGCGGAGATTTTGAAACAGTAAAAGAAGGCAGTAATAGACTCTGGCTTACGGGAGAGGCAAATATAGTTTTTAAAGGCAAAGTGCCTGAAGGAGAAAATTCTTGGGAAAAGAAAGACCTTGTGATTTAGGATTAACCTTCGGAGATGTGCTTCTTGCGCCGGGGTATTCGGATGTTATTCCGAGTGATACGAATATTGATAGTAGATTCAGTAAAAATATCAATCTTTTTCTTCCTATAGTATCATCAGCAATGGATACAGTAACCGAGGAAGATATGGCTATTGCAGTTGCCCTGCAGGGCGGGCTCGGGATTATTCATAAAAATCTTTCTATAGAAGAGCAGTCGGCGCAGGTGAAGAAAGTAAAAAGATTTGAGAGTGTTCTTATCCCTGACCCCATAAAGGTCGTTCCATCTGCCACTATTAGAGAAGTAGAAGAATTGATGAAAAGCCACAATATTTCCGGAGTACCCGTGGTTGATAGTAAGGGAAAGTTGAAAGGAATAATAACGAAAAGCGATTTGATATTTGAGGATGACAAAAACAAAAAAGTTAAAGAGGTTATGACGCCCAGAGGTAAACTGATTACAGGTAAGAAAGGCGTTTCGATAAAACAGGTAAAAGATCTTTTCAGGAAACATAAATTCGAGAAATTACCTTTGGTGGATAAAAACGATAAGCTCGTGGGACTTATTACTCTCAGAGATATTCTGAAAAGAAAAGAGTTCCCAAAAGCTAATATAGATAAAGAAGGTAGATTGTACTGCGGGGCCGCCGTTGGCGTAAGTGATGATACAAAAGAGAGGGCTACAGAACTTTTGAATGCTGGAGTAGATTGTTTGGTTGTTGATACCGCGCATG
>CAZQNI010000117.1:0-5339 GCA_964594255.1 uncultured bacterium
CCGTCGATTTCTACGGCAATATATACGTAAGCGAATGCACGGATAAATACCGCATTTCCAAATACGCAAAAATCCATCTCCTCCCAGGGATTACTTCTTCTCTAAAAACACTCATAAACGATTTACGTATAGACGATAAAGGAGAGACTTATTACAAAAAAGACGGTAATTGGAATGATCCTCCCCCATCTCTTCCTTCAAAAGGCGGATATGAATTGAAGGAGTATTCCTACGAACCCAAGAAGATAAATGAAATAGGTTTTAAGGTAATTGAAAACGGAGAAGTAAGCAGCAAAGAGAGATTGTTTATAAGAGGTTATGAAAACCCAATTAAAGAGTTAAAATACCTTGGAACGGATGAATCAGGAGCAAACTGGGTTTACGTTGAAATAGCGAAAGTTCGAGACGGAAAAGCAATAAAAGGTAGGACTGACTGGGTTATTTACAGGGAAAGCAAAAGTAAGGAAGGTAAAGTTTCCTTGAATGATTATATTGGTTCACGTTATTTAGAACTGGTACCTGGAGAAAGCATTCCGGGAGTAATGAGCAAAGACAAAATAGAATTGCTTACAATAAGAGTTGGTTATGATGGTTTTTTATATTTTTATAAAAAAGAAGAGAAGAAATGGTTTAAGATGGGAGGATGGGTTCCCCATAGTATAGAAGAAACGCAATTAAAAGAGATAGCCCCACAGAAACAAGGAGTAGAAGTAAAACAATATACAATATACGAAGATATTGACCCAATTGAACTCGAAAGAGGTATAGAAATAAAAAAAGGCAACGAATCAGTCCGCAAATTCAAATATTACTACCAGGATACCCTTTACACCGTACAAAACCTGGGATTGGATGATAAAAATAACATATATGTATATGTGAATTGGTTTGATTGGTTAACCAAAGATAAAATGAAAGAAGTAGTAAAATTTAATACTAAAGGAGAATTTCAAAATCGTATCAATTTAACAGCTAACGAAACACCGGTGTTAGGATTAGACGGATATATTTATACGTATGAAAATGGTGGAAAAGCCATTGTTAGAAAATATGAGGGGAAAACTTTACCGGAGGAATAAATAAATTTAAAATTTACAACTTCCAATTTTCAATTTCCAATTGAGAATCCAGCGGTGAGCCGTCAGCGGAAAGCTGTGAGCCAAGTTAAGATTGGGAGGTTGAAAATATGGGAATAAGGAAAGTTTTTGTTGTTCTATTGTATAGCCTTTTCTATTTTACTTCAGTTTTTGCTGGACAATTTAAATATAAAGGGGTTATTTTGCAATCTAATATAGGTCTGGCTGACGGAGAAATTTATCCAACCTATATTGAAGGTGAAACCGATATAAATCCGTTTCTATGGGATTTTATTGTAGACGGGGAGGGTAGTATATGTATAGGAGAAGGTGATTGGTTTGATCCTTTCTTGCCTCGTTTTCAAAAGTTTTCAAATGCTGGAGATTTGTTGTACACGAAGTACTTATTTCCTCCGCATTTCAAATTCCGAGGAATACCTGTTTATGTAACCGCTGATAGAAATTCTAATTTGTATTTACGTCTGGGATATGAAAGGAAAAAAGATATGAAAGAGCACCCAATGATTTTCAAATTCAGCCCTGTTGGTAAGTTAATTAAAAGTTTTTTTGACAATCCCGCGCTACATTCTGAAGATTGGCTAATATTAAACAGCAAAGGACAACTCCTTCTCTTAGAATACACTTATGTATACATCTTCGATACCACCGGAACTTTGATTAAGAAAAATAAAAAAACAACAAAATATCCAGCTGCCAATGGAGAGTATTTCTTCGATCTTACTGAGAGAGGAATTGAAATATTCAATTCAAAAGGGGTAATGGTAAAAATTGTTCGACCTGAGGGAAATTATGCGTTGCCTCGTCTTATAGATGAAAATAATAATATGTACGGTGTTTACAATAAAAAATCTGAGACAGGTAACCTTAAAATAGTAACCGTTCATGATCATAACGGTAACTTAATTGCAGAATTTAACATTACAGGGCCGGGAAACAGACTGATAAAAGAAGACGGTACACTTGGAGATACCATAACCGTTTACTATAAAAAACTCAAACTCGATCCCTACGGGAACATTTACTTCCGGGGGGATTCAAAGGATAAAGCCTACTTCCTCAAGTTCGCGAAACCCCATTGTGTCCCAGTAGAACTCTCCAAAATGCCCGGAAAGAAAATACTAAAAGATGTTTATAATGTTTCCGAATATACATATGTTCCGGAAGCGAAGATTAAGGAAACCGGATTCAGGTTGTTTAAGGACGGGGAAGAGATTTCTAAGTATAAAACAAAGAAAAATGTACCGTTAAGTAATATAAAATATCTTGGTAAAGATAATTTGCGTCAACACTGGGTTTATTACGAGATTCCAAGAACTAAAAAAGAAGGAAAAAAATATATAATCGATGGAGATAAGAAAGATTGGATAATTATGAAAAGAGAGAAGAGTATATCCTCGAAGGAGTATTACTGGAGACTGGTTCTTGCCTCAGAACATGTGAAAGCCAGCAAAATAACAATTAACGATATAATTACTGAAGATAAAATCGATTTCGACAAGGTAAGAATCTCAACAAATGGAGACTTATGCTACAAGAGTACCGAGAGCTGGTATAAGCAAAAATATATCGGAAATATGTTTTTTGTAAAAACTGACGTCAAAGATTTCATTAAACCGGATGAAAATATCACAGCCAAGGCTTACACCGAATACGACGAAATAGACCCAGTCGAAATGGAAAGAGGTATAGAGATAAAGAAAGGCAACGAATCCATCCGCAAACTCAAATATTACTATCAGGATACTCTATATACCGTAGAGAATTTGGGGCTGGATGATAAAAACAATATCTATGTATACGTAAACTGGTTTGACTGGCTGACAAAAGATAAAATGAAAGAAGTAGTAAAATTCAACACAAAAGGAGAATTTCAGAACCGCATAAGTTTAACAGTTAACGAAACACCCGTTCTTGGGCAGGATGGGTTTGTTTATACGTATGAGCAAGGAGAAAAGGGGATTATCAGGAAATATGAACCTGTGACTTTACCAGAGGGAAAGGAAGAAACAAAAGAGGGGGAATAAATAAATTTAAAATTTTCAACTTCCAATTTTCAATTTCCAATTGAAAACCCAGCGGTGAGCCGTCAGCGGAAAGCTGTGAGCCGAGTTAAGATAGGGAGGATAAAGATATGGGAGTAGCAAAAAGATTCATATTTTTTTGGCTTTTATTAAGTATTTCTGTTTGCGGTATGGTAGGGAAGTATATAAACGAAGGCGTTATTTTAGAAAGAAAAAATGGCCTTTCAAAATATTACGAACTATATGTTACGGAGTATAAAAATAGTGATGGTTACGATGAGTATGTGAATTGGGATTTTTGTATAGATGGCAAAGGGAATATTTATATAGGAGAAGGGTATTTACAATCAAGCTATTTCCCTCCCCGATTGCACAAATTTTCCTCTAAAGGAAACCTCGTGTACACTGAGGATCTTCTTGTGCCTGCTTCTGGGGAACAAGCCAGTCCTGTTCTTATGGTTGCGGATAAAGCAGGTAACTTCTATGTATTTTTGGGCTATAATAATGCCAAAGAAGACACAAAACATGATATCATTTTTAAATTTAATTCTAAAGGGGAACCAGTCAGAAGTTTCTTTGATATCAATAAGCTAGAAAAACCGCAAGGTATATATGATATTTGGTTTGACAAAGCAGGAAGAGTCATTTTTTATAACTATGATTACGTATTTTTTTATGACACTGCAGGAACATTTATCAAAAAGCATAAAAAGATAACAAAAGATCCAGCTGCCAATGGGGAGTATTTCTTCGATCTTACTGAGAGAGGAATTGAAATATTTGATTCAAAAGGTGCAATGGTAAAGATTGTTCGACCTGAGAGAATTTATGCATTACCTCGTTTTATAGATGAAAATAATAATATGTACGGTGTTTACAATAAAAAATCTGAAACAGGTAACCTTAAAATAGTAACCGTTCACGATCATAACGGTAACTCAATCGCGGAATTTGACATCACAGGACCAGAAAATAGAATAATAAAAAAAGACGGTACACTTGGAGATAGTGTATCCGTTCATGCGGAAAAGCTCAAACTTGATCCCTATGGTAATATTTTCTTCCGGGCGGATTCAAAGGACAAAGCCTTTTTCCTTAAATTCGCGAAAACCCATTATATCCCCGCAACGGTTTCCCAAATGCCTGCGAAAAAGACGCCACAAGGCGTTTATAATGTTTCCGAATATACGTATGTCCCGTCGGGAAAGATTAAGGAAAGCGGATTTATAGTACTCAAAGGCGGAAAAGAAATCTCCAAGTATGAAACAAACAAGGATCTACCGTTAACTACTGTTAAATACCTAGGTAAGGATAACTCAGGTCGACAATGGTTTTATTACGAAATGCCGAGAACAAAAAAAGAAGGAAAGAAATATACAATCAACGACAATAAAAGAGATTGGACAATTATTTCAAAACAACGTAAAAGATTCTCAAGGGAAAATTACTGGCGCCCAGCTTTTTCTTCTCGATATAAAAGCATTAAAAATAATCCCATACCCGGTATAATAACTGAAGATAACATCGATTTTGAAAAAGTAAAAATATCTACCGATGGAGATCTATGCTATAAAAGTGGCGAGAATTGGTATAAACAGAAATATATTCAGGACATGCAATTCGAAAAAACTAGTGCAAAAGATTTCATTAAACCGGATAAAAACATAACCGTCAAATCATTCGCAGAATATGAAGATATAGACCCGGTCGAATGTGAAAGAGGCATCGAGATAAAAAAAGAAAATCAGTCGATCCGAAAATTCAAATATTACTACCAGGACACCCTTTACACCGTACAAAACCTGGGATTAGATGATAAAAATAATATTTACATATATGTAAATTGGTTTGATTGGTTAACCAAAGATAAAATGAAAGAAGTAGTAAAATTCAACACAAAAGGAGAATTTCAGAATCGTATCCGTATTGAAAACGCGGAGACCCCGGTGTTAGGACAGGATGGGTCCGTTTATACGTATGAGAAAGGAGAAAAGGGGATTGTTAGGAAATATGGACCGAAAACGTTACCGGAATAGGACGCAGATGAATGAACATTTGAACCACAGAGAACACAGAGGGACACAGAGTTTTGTTGTGTATATTTGAAACTCAATCCCAGACCCAACTTATCAATCATCGGGAACAGTCGGCGCGGACGGAAGTATAACAGGAATGGATAGTACCATAATAAAGCAGACATTGGAGGATTATAGTACGAATC
>CAZQNI010000118.1:0-5332 GCA_964594255.1 uncultured bacterium
GTGTTAAAAACGACCTCCCCATTTACAGCTTTTTCTGAACCAAAAGAAAAACCTTTAAAAACAGAACCATCTTCCAGAATGAGTTTTGCTAATTTTCTGCTATTTGGCATATATTAACCTCTCCTGTAAATTTACTTTTTTTAAGAAAAAACACTCCAGTTGAATTCCAAAAAATATGCCTGGAACCAGGCATCGCAAAATTTCTTTCGTTTCTTTTTAATACTTTTTTCTCGTTCACCAATTTACCCGTCTCGAATATATAAGTTTTCCTTATGCTGTCAAGGGGGTCTTTTTGAAAAAATGAATAAATATTCAGATAAAAATAATAATATTCTAAGACAAAATTTCAATTTCCCATATTGAAAGGTTAGATCACGTTATTTCTTGTTAATTCGCTGCGTCAAAACGTTCAACCAACACTCCTAATGCTTCGTCGGCGGCATAAATCGTATCCCCGTATGCGTTGCTGACTGCCAACAAGGCTAAATTCCGATTAGGAGCGAGCACAACAATAGCGTACCACATGGTATTGCTACCATCATGGCACAAAACTCTCCCTTCAGCCCAATTCTTTTGTAAAACAGCCCATCCAAGCGCATAATCAGTACCAGGTACAGGGGTATGCAGCTTAACGAACGTCTCGGCTGATAGGAATCCCCCCTCTCCACATGCGCCAGCTAAATGAGCCATCATGTATGCCGCATAGTCTTCAAAGGTACTATGGACGGTACCAGCCGGTCCAAGGGCTGCCGGGTTGTCTGCGTATGGACTGCCAGGGTTGACAGCCAGAAAATCGGTAAGATGTAGGTGCCCCCACGGCTCATCTCGAGTTCCTGCTGAACCGGGCGCGCCGAATCCAGTGGATTCCATACCCAGAGGAGTAAACACCTCACGATCCATCAATTCTTCCCAGGATTCGCCTGTTATTTCCTCAAGCATCGAGCCCGCTACAACATAGCCGGTGTTTGAATAAAGGTAAGTTCCCCGAGACGCCTCCGGCTCCAAAGAGAGAACCTCTGCAGCCAACTTACGACGTTAAACCGGCAGAGGATCCGTATCCGTCCACAATGTTGACCAGGACGGCGCTTTAGATATATCGCCCGTCAGACCAGCCGTGTGAGATAGAAGTTCATCCAATCTCACGTCTTCATATTCAGGACGTATACTTCCGACTAAGTCCGGAAAAACTTCGGCAATAGTGGTATCCCAGGAAACTTCTCCGTTCTCGACAAGTCGAGCTGCAAGTGTGGCTGTCATCGCTTTTGTTAGCGAACCAAGATGCCAGCGGTCACCAACCGTCACTTCTTCAGTAAAACCTATCGCGCGTAGACCTACTGCTTCCATTTCAACTATTTCATCGCCATGAATCAACATCGCGCCTAATGCCGGAAGATTATGTTTATCGCGAAGATATTCAAGCGAAACGTCAAGGTTGCCATCTCCAGCTATACCGACATCGGGGGGTAATCCCGGACCAGTAGTCTCCTCCGAGCCACACGAAAGAAGTAAAAGAATCAAGAGCGCACAACTAATTAGCTGTCTCAGACGCAAATATCGAATCATACGACTAAAGAAATCCATCTTAAAAGCCTCCTTTATAAAAAATTAGCCTATTAGTAGACACTTTTTTTACAACTACGAAATTCGTAAGAGCTTTACTCAATTTGTATTTAGGGCTTATCTTTCTCACTATAATTTGTATTCCACACTTTTGTTTTCGTTAAACCCAAACCGATACTTGTAAGTATGCAACCAGTAATCAAAAGGATTGACCAGAAATCAATAGATTGAAATTTCAGTAAATCCACTAAGGAGCTAATAATCACTTTAAGAACCACTGCTAATATTAATCCATTTCCTAAATATAAAATAACTTTCCCTATCATATAAATGCTCCTTTTTTATTTAAGCAAATAAACAAATCCTGGAATAAAAAGAAGATATCTGCTTATAACATGTAATAAGAACCCAGGAATGACACTTCGTGTCTTTAAATACAAAAATCCCCAAATAATACCCTGAAGTAATGTAGCTAATAAAATTAAAGGATTAAAAATTCCATGGAAAAAAGCAAAAGAAATACTGGTCAATATAATACCCCTAACTGGACTGGAAAATCTCGGTAAACAGTAACCTCTCCAGATAGATTCTTCTAAGAAAGGAACCAGGATTGGAGTAAGAATCAACCATACAAACAACTCGTTACCTGTATACTTTGATATATCAGTTTCGATGCCCATACCAACCTGTGCTTTACAATATAACCAACCTGCAAGTAAAGTCGGCAAAAGAGCCAATAAGAAGTACTTGATATATAATCTAACTTTAAGTCTATCAAAATTTATTAGTTGTTTTAGAGAACTATTTCCTTTTTTAAGCGAGATTAAAATCAAAAGGAAAGCTATAATCTCAATAAACAAAATGGCAAACCCAACCAAAATACTTGCCTGCTTGAAATTGGCAATAGCGACTTCTTTACCCGACGTAAATAACGGGGCAAAAATCATAAAAGATGTAATATTTGAAATTATCGGTAAACCAATTAGTAACAAAGGATTTAGCTTTCTCATTTTTTTTTATAAGTTACATAATTTATTTACTATGTCAATACGTTATTAACACTCGAAATTTTCGATTTTTCTCATCTGAAGTTCAAACTCTGTTATTCGCAAGTGCCATTTCTTTTCCTAAACTTGTATATATTACTCGACACTTTACCCGCAGGACAGGTATCTCTAATAGCACAAACAGGGCATATCAAGATTAAGAATAATATGCTGTAGGCTATTACAATAATTGCATAAAATACCAAAAGGTTCACTCCCAGCTTATAAATAAAGTATACTGGCAACAAAATAATTGCCAACAAACAAATAAAACCAAGCGATGCAAACAAATCAAACAGAGCCTTCACTTTTTTAACTTTCTTTAATAATAACGCAACAACACTTGCCGGTATTATAAAACCACCAATACCCGGACAAAATTTTCCGATATAAGGACAGCTCTGATATGCACAACAATAACTCTGAAATATTATTGCTAAAACAAAAAAGGAACAGTAGATTGTAAAAACAAGCTTATTAACTCCCCATAAATGTACTATAATTAAAAGGTATAGAATGATAATTGGGATTGTTAATGACAAATACAATAATTTTCTTTTATAAGGAACACAGTCTTTATACATTTAACAATCCTTTAAAGTAAATTGATGTCGCCATTACAAAGCTTATGTACTAATATAAGGAGTAAATACATTTCCATTTTTATTAACTCACCGAACCAATGTCATTTTTCTAGCATATCTGAAATGTGATGTTTCAATACGATAAAAGTAAATACCTGAAGGGACTTCCTGCCCTTTTTTATTCTTACCATCCCAAATAACCAAATGAGAACCGGCAAACTGTTGTCCTGAAACCAATGTTTTTATTTTCTGACCTGATAAATTAAATACCGAAAAATTAACATAATCCTGTTCAGGTAATTCATAAATAATTATTGTCTCCGAATTAAAAGGATTAGGATAATTCTGCATCAGCTTAAAAGAAAGAGTGATTGGATCTTCCGTCTGTTTGATATACACCGGAGATAACGGAGCCTTTGCGTAACCGATAAAGGGTTCGAATCTATTAATGCCAGGTTCATAGATTAAGGAGCTAAAATACAAATACAATGAATCGTCTTTAATAAGAGGTGAAGGAGCAAATAACCCCGATTTGTAATGGCTTCCGAAAGGGCCGTGAGTTAAAATCGGTTCGGAAGAAATCCTTATAAAATTAATTCCGTCCGAAGATTTTGCCAGACCAATATTACCTCTTTCTATATTTGCAAAGGAATCATAAGGTAATTCAACCATGCTGTAAAATAATAAATATTCATTGTTTTGTTTAATCACAGCCGGACAGGCAATCCCGGTCGCTTCTTTACCGGCAAAAGAAGGCGAAAAAACAATAGAATCTCTTTGCCATTCATAACCATTAGTAGAAGTTGCCAGAGCAACCCAATGCGCAAAAATATCATCAACTAATCCCAACCCAAGATAATAAAGCTTAAAGATACCATCTTCGAAAACGACCGATGGCTCTGCTGTTGCCCATGAGTCATAACTTATTGTTTCCGGAATTGTATCGTCTCCTGCTATAATGAATTCAGGGATTGGTAAAACAGGGTCACTTTCAGCAAAACGGGGATCGCTATCATTTGAGGGATCATTGTATTTTATCCAGTTTATACCGTCAGACGAATACGCATACCCTATCTGATAAACAAAATCTGGTCTATTGCTACCTGCGTTTCCTTTTCCCGCATACCATATTTTGTAGCGTTCTAACGGCGGTGCCGAATCGTCAATCAAGACAAAAGGGGTTTCCACTTCTGTATCATCCCACGCGCCTGCAGGTCCAAGCGGCACCATTATTTGAATTGTGTCCAGTATCCAATTTTGGTAATCGGAAGATGTTGCTCTTCCAATTTGAGTACGAACACCGCTATCATTGGCGCCAAAAAACATAAACCACTCACTACCATCGATCATGGCACATGGGTCGGTTTTCCATCTTATCCACTCAGGTGAATTTTGGGGAGAAACAACTGGCGTTGGATTAATTGTCCAATTTGTAAGCGAGTCAATTCTCTAAGCAAAGATATTAATAGAACAAGTAATATAAAAACAAATTATAATCTTAATAAATTTTACCAATTTATTTTTACCTTTTATTTGTGCAATTTGTGCTATTTGTTGTTTCCCTTTGTCTTGGAGGGGTGGGGTTTTAAACAAAAATAATACAATTTGTTCTTTTTTTTGTGGTCTTTGTATTCTTCGAGTTTCAATTTTCAGTACCGCTCAAAAGCTCGGCAGCGTGTTTTCTTGCGGTTTCAATTGAACTTTCGCCGGAAATCATCCTAGCGATTTCCTCTACCCTATCATTCCCTATAACTTCTTTAACTTCAGTAATCGTCCTGCCGTCTTTTTCCTTTTTATCGACTTTTATATGAAAATCTGCTTCCGCAGCAATAGAAGGAAGATGTGTAACACATAAAACCTGTCTTCTTTTTCCGATTTCCTTCATTTTCTCTCCAACTTTTTTTGCAAGGCTACCGCCTATACCTACATCGATTTCGTCAAAAACAAGTCCCTCAACCCGGTCCACCTCAGAGAGAATAGACTTTAAAGCTAACATAACCCTTGATAACTCTCCTCCGGAAGCAATACTGGAAAGTTTATTCCATCCCTCTCCCACATTCGGCTCAAAGAGAAACCTTACTTCATCCATACCCTGGCCGTCAATTTCCTTTTTTTCTTTTATATCCACTTTAAAATGTGCTT
>CAZQNI010000119.1:0-5301 GCA_964594255.1 uncultured bacterium
AAAATACCACGAAACCATTCTTTTAAACATTAAAGAAGTAGAAGCCGCTCTTTCCACGATGGACAAGGATATAGCCAGCGATTTACTTTCCAGTCAGAAAGAAACTGAGGAAAAGTTAAAAAAATTCAGAGAAAGCCACATCAATCGCTTAAAAGAAGGTAAACGTGAAAGTATCGATACAAGTGCGATACATCTCGATCTATTGAACGATTTTGACAGGATTAACTATCATATATATAATATTTCGAAAGCCATAATGGGTAAATTATGATTGCCGAAAATCATCTTGTATCCTGCGAAGAATTTGAAGGTCCTCTTGATCTTTTACTGTATCTCGTAAGAAAACAAGAAGTTGCCATACGAGATATTTCGCTTTCACGAATCACAAGAGAGTATTTACTATTCGTAAAAGACCTCGAAGAAATAGATTTCGACGGAGCGGGGGAATTTATAAGATACGCTGCCACTCTCCTTGCTATAAAAGCAAAAGGAATTACACAAGAGGAAGAATTTATTGAAGACGATGGAGGTTTCGAAACAAAAGAATCACTCATTGAAAAACTAACCAAATACAAAAGATTCAAAGGAATCGGCATCTATCTGGGGGAAGAACTGAACCTCGCAAATGCAATGTTCACAAGACCCGATAGAGAAACAGAAAAGGAAGTTCATATTTCAATTAAAGGCTTAAAATTTTTGCTCGAAAAAATAAAAAAGAAGGACCCTTTCAATCCACCAACCACAATTTTATTTCATATTGATCATCTAATAGAGAACTTAATGATAAAACTTAAAAAACTAGGGAAGTTTCTTTTTTCTAAGATTGCCGCCGAGGCGGAAAGCAAAGAAAAAATCGGACTTTTCTTTGCCCTTCTTGAAATAGTAAGAAGAGGCAAAGCGAAGGTTTTTCAGGAAAAACCTTTCGAGGAGATAATCGTAGAAAAAAAGTGAACACCAAATATAAATATTTATCAAAAGGCATAAAAAAATTCTTTAAAAAAAGAGAAGTAACAAACCAGAAAACCCTTGAGCGTTTTCTTTTCCCCACTTTTGAAAATCTACATCCGGCGGATGAAATCCTGAAAGCGGCAGTTGGAAAAGTTCAGGATTTTATAAAAAAACGCAAAAAAATTCTCATCTGGGGAGACGAAGACGTAGATGGAATAACCTCTACTTTTATCATGAAAATACTATTCCAGGAAGCTTTTGGAATTAAGGTTCAACATTACATTCCAAACAGAGGAAAAGAGGGTTACGGGCTCTCCCGGGAAGGAATCGATAAAGCACATAAAAAAGGCATAGACCTTATAATTACTGTGGACTCGGGAACAAGCAGTGTTATGGAAGTAGAATACCTTAAGAAAAAAGGTATGGATATAATTATAACAGACCACCACGAATTAAAAGAAAAGCTGCCTAATGCACCGATAGTTAACCCAAAGCTGAACTCCTTTGGCTATAAATATCTATCTGGAGCAGGAGTGGCTTTTAAGTTTGCGGATTGCATGTTCTCCGATTATATGGGTAAAACTACCACAGAATGGACAGGAGAAATACCCGAAATACCGGTGTTTGCATTTATAGGAACGCTCATCGACAAAGTTCCGATACTTGATGAGAATCGAATAATATTTATCGAAGGACTAAAATGTTTAAAAAAATCCGGAAAACCTCCCTTTTCTTTCCTCTCTGCCAAAAAAAACGTCTTAAAAGCGATTATTCCTCTCGCTTCCGGAAAAGAACGTCTTACCTGGGAGTTTTTTTCTGCTCGGACAATCACCGAAGCCGAAAACACTTACGCATTGTTAAAAAGTAAAAATATAAACTGGAATAAGCGCGCTCGCGGGGAATTCTCTTCTATAAAGAACGAATTAAACAAGGGTAATCTGGTAATATTTAAAAGTAACCTCGACTATAAAATTGCAGGCGGTGTCGCAAACAGAGTAAAAGATTATTGTAAAAAACCGGTCTTTATAATCTATTCTTTAGATTCGAAAACCAGAGGGGAAGGCAGAAGCCCTGAGGGTTTTGACCTGCTTTCAGTACTTAATGAGGTAAAAGACTTGCTAATAGATTACGGCGGGCACAAGTGCGCATGTGGCTTTGAACTTAAGAAAGGTAAAGAAGAAGAATTTAAAGATAAAACTGAAGTTCTTTTAAGAAAATACAAAGCAAAAAATCCATATGATTCAAAATTAAGTTTGCGCGAAGTAACAGAGGGTTTGAAAAATCTTATAACTAAAATGGAACCGTTCGGCAATGGAAATCTTGCGCCGGTTTTCCTGATTGATAACGTAATTTATGAAAAAGTAGGGAAAGATTTCTTTCTTTCCAATGGAAAAATAAAACTAAAACTAAACGGTGTCAAAGAAATGCCCCCTCCATCCAAAAAGGTTAATGCTTATTTAGAAATAAAAGGAGGGAGAACAACATTAAAGAGATGGGAATGGACAAAAGAATAAAATTTGATAAAAATCTTCTTATTCTTCTCGCCTTACTATTAGTGGCAGGGGCTTTCCTACAGTATACAGCTAACTATCCGGGAGACCAGACGTTTTTCAAAAACCATTTAATATGGATTTGCATATCTTTAGTTGTTGGTTTCCTGATTCTTTTTTACCCCCTCCACGGATTAAGGGATATAGCGTTAATCCTTTACATAATAGGCTTAATTCTCCTCATTATTGTTCCTTTTCTACCTAAAAGCGACGGGCGGTGGATAAAAATTGGGACTTTCCAGTTTCAACCCTCTGAATTAATGAAGCTTTTCTTCATAATATTCATGGCAAAAGTTTTTTCAAAGATAGAACATAAAAAGGTACATATGAACGATCTTAGATTACCCATTATAATCACAGCCGTCCCGGTACTTCTTGTTTTTATAGAACCAGATATCGGAACATCGGCAATTTTTCTTTTTATTTTTCTGGGTATGACAGGAACTCTCAACATAACTATACCGCGGTATATACTTTTTGCATCTCCGCTAATTTCGTTTTTATGCGGATTTCATTTAATTTCCTGGATTTTATTTATGATAATGCTTGTAGTAACAATAATAATTTCGGATCTTGATCTTCAATCCTCAATAGGCGTTTTTCTTTTGAATTTAGCTATAGGAGCTTCTACACCAATTATAGACAGCTTATTAAAACCTTACCAGAGGGATAGGCTTTTGAATTTTTTAAACCCTTCTCTGGACCCGACAGGAGCAGGGTGGCAGTTATTACAATCTAAAATATCTATCGGGTCGGGAGGGATAATAGGAAAAGGTTATCTAAACGGTTCAATAAAAAACCTTGGTTTTTTACCTCAGACCAGAACAGATTTTATCTTTGCTGTCTTAGGAGAAGAATTTGGATTTCTGGGAACTTTTTCCATTCTTATTCTATTCGCTTTATTTCTTTTAAGAATTCTTTACATCGCACAACACGCACAAAGACCTTTCGGAAGGTATCTTGCCTATGGTATATTCTTTTATTTTTTATCGCAGATAACGGTAAATATTGCAATGACCGTAGGTCTTTTACCCGTCGTAGGCTTACCTCTTCCGTTTCTAAGTTACGGAGGGACTTCACTTCTGGTCTCAACAATCTCGGTTTCTCTCTTGATTTCAGTTAAGAATGAATCCATTGTCTAGATTCTTTTCCGATTTAGAAAAATTTGTCTTCCCCCCTTTTTGCCCTATTTGTGATAACGAATTAAAAAGAACAGATATTATATGTCAGAGGTGTTTTGATAAAATTTACTTTGTTTCCCGGAAAAAATGTAAATTTTGCGGAAAACCATTAAAATCCGGCAAGATATGCGGGAACTGCCGAAAAAAAAATCCTTATTTTGATTTTGTAATAAGCTGCGGCAGTTACGTACCTCCATTCTCGGATATAATAAAAATCTACAAATACCGTAACAGACCTTCACTTTCCACGAGACTTGCAAGGAAACTTTATTCCAATTACAGCTCCCGCAGCGACGTAAGAAATATAGAACATTTAACCTGGGTACCTATGAAAAGAACTGAGAAACGAGAAAGAGGATATAATCAGAGCCAACTATTGGCCGAAGAATTCTCAAAAATCTCTTCACTTAGAAGTATTAATCTTCTTTGTAAAACAGCCAATATCCCTTCTCAAACAACATTGCCTTATGAAAAAAGACTCATCAACGTTAAAGACGCTTACGAAATAAGAGAAAAGACATTAAAAAGTTTTAAAGGTAATCCTGAAAACGGTATTATACTTATTGATGATGTTTTAACAACAGGGAGCACTCTAAACGAATGCGCTATGAAACTAAAAGAAGCAGGCTTTAAAAAAGTCGTCGGACTTGTTCTGGCTATTTCCCCTTAACCAACCTGGTAAATTGAGCTTTTTTCCTCGCTGCTGTGTTCTTATGAATAACCTTTTTCTTAACAGCCTTATCCACAACTGAATAAGCAAGTTTAAGAAGTTCTTCTTTCTTTTTAAGGTCTTTTTCTTCCTTCAATTTCCTTGTAATGTTCTTGATCCTTGTTTTAATACCCTTATTCCTTTTTCTATCTTCCTCTGCTAATCTAACCCTTTTCTTTGCTGATTTTATATTCGGCACTAAACCTCCTGATAAGTTTTTAATATTTAAGGCGGCACCCGGATTCGAACCGGGGGATAACGGTTTTGCAGACCGTTGCCTTTCCACTTGGCTATGCCGCCAACTAAAAAAGAGCGGGAAACGGGATTTGAACCCGCGACTTTCACCTTGGCAAGGTGACGCTCTCCCACTGAGCTATTCCCGCCTCTCGCTAAATATATTTATACCTCTATTTTTGTCAAGTCTTATAGCCACCCCAAAGATTAATTCACCGCAAAGACGCAGAGGTCGCAAAGAATTTAAAATGTTCGTCTGTGGGTCGGTTAGTCCGTTGGACTGTTAATACGAAAGACCAATGACCGCAGACGGCAGACCGAGTATAGAAAAATTGAAAAATGGGGAAATCGGGAAATGGGGAACTATTTTACTATTTGCCTATTTGTCTATTTAACTCAGATTCAGCGAATCTGCTCTATTCCTCGAGTATAATCGCTTCAGTCGGGCAGGAGTCTGCGACTTCCTCACAGTCGCATCCGTTGCATCCACCACCGCCTATAACTTCAGCCTTGCTGTCATCGTCAAACTCAAATACTTCAGGACAGGTCTGGACACAGACACCGCAACCAATACATAATTCTTTATCCACTTTTACTTTCATTATTATTTCTCCTTTTAAATTTTAAAAGTAACATTTCGATATACCAATAAAATAAAAAAAGTTATTTAGTCAACCCC
>CAZQNI010000120.1:0-5294 GCA_964594255.1 uncultured bacterium
CAGGCTGTTGATTTTAACGTTCCTCTTATTACGGATTTACAGGTGGCGGAACGGTTGATAGAAGCGATGCAGAAAACTTCCTTAAAGGATTTGAAAATCAAAAGCTGGGATGAGTATGAGTAGACAGAAGACCTTTGAGCGGAGACGGATGACCGTTTAAATGGAGGACAAAATGAATTTGGATATCCCAAAGGATTATATTAATCATTTAAATTTAAAAGAAACAGAAGAAGCGATTAAATTGGTGAAGGATTACTTTGAAGTTGAGCTTGCAAATCAATTAAACTTACAAAGAGTAAGTGCTCCTTTATTCGTAGCCGCCGGTACCGGTATTAATGATAACCTTAATGGAATCGAGCGACCGGTCTCTTTCGATTTAAAAAATATAGCTAACGTAGAAGCGGAGATTGTTCAGTCGCTTGCAAAGTGGAAGAGGATGGCTTTAGCCAGATATGGGTTTACGAAAGGCACAGGCTTATATACAGATATGAACGCTGTAAGAAGAGATGAGATTTTAGATAATTTACACTCAATATATGTGGATCAGTGGGATTGGGAAAGGGTAATATCCGAGGAAGAAAGGAATATCGATTTTTTAAAAGGTATTGTAAGAAAGATATACGAAGTTTTAAAAGAAACGGAAATGGTTGTATATAAAAAGTTCCCTAAACTTCAGCCTTTTTTGCGTGATGAAATAGCTTTTATACATAGTGAAGAGTTACAGGAGAGATACCCAAATCTTACACCGCGCCAAAGAGAAGACGCAATAACGAAAGAAGAAGGAGCTGTTTTTGTTATAGGTATCGGTGGAAAATTAGCAGATGGCAAGCCGCACGATGGGAGGGCACCGGATTATGATGACTGGACGACCCCGACCAGCGAAGATACGAAAGGTTTGAACGGAGATATATTCGTTTGGAATCCAGTTTTACAAAAAGGTTTTGAGATTTCATCGATGGGTATAAGAGTTGATAAGGAAGCGTTAATTAAGCAGCTTAAGGTTACCGCTACAGAGGATAGAAAAGAATTAATGTGGCATAAAATGCTTTTAGAGGATAAATTACCTCTTTCAATAGGGGGTGGGATTGGTCAGTCCCGTTTGTGTATGTTGCTTCTTCAGAAAGCACATATCGGTGAAGTTCAGTGTGGTGTGTGGCCGGATGATATGGTCCGCTCCTGCGAAGAAAATAATATCTTTTTGCTTTAGGTTAAGAATTAACCACAGAGAGCACAGAGAAAAAAATATATTTGTGTTGTTTAAAACCCATCCCACAACCAAAAAAAACAATTCTCACACAGAGCCACAAAGGCACAGAGAAAATTAAAAACCCTTTCACCACACCAAGACTAAGAAGAATAGCAAACAGATACGAAATAATGAAGATGATACTATCGTATAAACAACATTTTTTTTGTTTCTTCAAAATTATTGGTTTTTAAAGTATAAAGGTAAACACCACTAACTACATTTTGCCCAAAATTATTTTTTCCATCCCACTCAAATGAATAATCTCCGGGAAATAGTGTCGAATTAACCAAAGTTCTTACTCTTTGACCTAAGATATCATATATTGTCAATTCTACCTTGTCTTTCACACTAACTTGAAAACGTACCACTGTTTCTTGATTGAATGGATTTGGATAATTTTGGTATAGTTGAATGTCTTGGCGTCTTGTCGGTTGTCTCGATTCTTTATCAGGTACATGGGAATCTAGAGTATCAAACCAGTTAATCCTTGTTAAATACAATCCCCCCCTTAATATACCCGCACGACTAATGTACCAATTACCATTTTCATCGTGAGTGATTTCTGGTGCATGTGCAGGGATGTGGCCTACGAAATCTGAGTTTTCCCAATGATCCCAGCGATCTGATCGGAAAACATCGGTTCCATCATAACCTGGATGCTCCCAGTTTGGTAACTCTTCTGTTGGGTGATCATAGGGACGTGGCCCAATGAATAAATAGTGGTAATCTCCTCGTTGAACAATAAAAGGTGATTCAGTAGGACCATATTCAGCGCCTTCGTGAAAGTCAGTATAAGCGATTTCCCGTTCGCTCCAGTGAATCAGGTCTTCGCTGGTACGATAAGCTACCACATGATGTCCGCCTGCAGGATATTCTGTTGCAGTATAATACATTATCCATTGGTTTTTATCTGTACACCATCGTACCATAGGATCTCTCGCTTGAAATCCATCTCTAAAAAGAATTTCTGGATCGGACCAGTCGTTTAAATCTTCCGATGTTCGAAGAACGATAGCATAGCTTTCCACAGGACCTCCGCCACAATAGAACATGTAATATGTATCATCGTGCTGGATGACATGTGGTGCCCAGAGGACTTTCCCATCATTGTATGACTCCTCATAAAAAGGTGGCGAAAGTTCTTCCCATGAATTCTGGTTTAAGTTGGCTGCAGCTGCATGACCGAAATAATTAACAAATGTTGTATCGTCTGAACCAGGGTCAGGCCAGATAATGCCAAACATATTCCATGTGCTGTCTTTCCCTTGAATAAAACAATGATCATTTACATGCCAATTTTCATGGCTTGTTTTATAAATCGGATCTTCAGGGAATTGATCAACTGTAAATAACGGCTGATCCATTGTTATTAATGGATACTCGCCAGCCCAATGGAGTCCTGGTTCCAGTTGCCAATTATGAAAAAGAATACTCTTGGTGTCCATATAAAAGGTTTCAAGACAATCACTATGATTTATTGTGACCGCCATTCCCGTCGCTGTCCACCCGAACTGTTTCCCCTCATCCCATCCGCTGCTCGGTGCAAATTGCCATTTGTGATAAATGATATTGTCTAAATCAGTATAAAAAACCTCCATCCGTCCATCATAATTATGTCCGACAACAACACTTTGAGCCTGAACAGTGAATACATTTTCATTGTCCCAACCGCCATTGGGTGCAATTTGCCATCTATGGTAAAGGATATGATCATTGTTTATAAAAAACACTTCTAGCCTTCCATCAGAATTTTGCGATACATTAAATTGTATAGCGTTGTCTGCGAAAAGATTCTTTTCTGACCATATACTATCCGGAATGTTCTGCCATTTATGATACAATACATTTTCATGGTCTGTGTAAAATATTTCAAGCCTGCCATCTTGGTTTTGCCCAGCTGCAACAGCATTGGCATGATCAGCCAACTTTGTTTTTTCTGACCATGCACTATCTGATAAAGCCTGCTGTCGGTGATATAGACTACTGTCCAGAGTCGTATAGAATAAATGGAGATATCCGCCATTATCACGAAGTAAAGCAACAGCATTGACCTGATCATCCATTTCCACTGGTTCAATCCATCCATTACTGGGAGAACTTTGCTTTTTCAGAAATAACCGGTTGTCCTGTCCGAGTATGAAAACATTAATGCATCCATCTATATCCTGCTCCATCAAAACGGCTTTTGCAAAATTAAAACAAGGCAATTCCTCAGACCATTCACCTCCTGGTGAAATTTGCCATCGCTGGCAACAAGTTTGGTCTGTCTTAATATAAAAAATTTCAATACGGCCGTCAGCATTTTGTCCGGCAGCAATAAAAGGGAACATCTGTTCAGTTGCGTGAAGCCAATTAAAAATAAACAACGTCATGATGATTGTTAAGATTCGCCTTAATGCTCTTCCTGTAAGCAAAGTTTTCCTTTTCGGAAAGATAGTATATGCTTCTTCAGTTTTGATGCTATAGTGTCTGGTTCTAATTGC
Source organism: uncultured bacterium (assembly GCA_964594255.1). Lineage (GTDB taxonomy): Bacteria > Hydrothermota > UBA3072 > UBA3072 > UBA3072 > JAFGHJ01. The sequence continues at coordinate 3,733 of CAZQNI010000120.1, forward strand.
GGAATGTAGTTGTTCGATAGGTTTAGGCTTGTTTTTTATTCTGTAATTTATCTTTGTATATTGCTCCGCAGCTCCCATATTGGCATTATAACGGAAATTCTATTCCCGTCAATCCCAAAAGCTACTTAAAATTCTATTAAATCATCCAATTTTTATAAAATAGCTGTTTGGGAAGCAGATTAACACAGAATTTTTTGGATTTTTTTAACCACGAAACACACAAAATACACGAAACTCAACCACACCCATTAAATTATGTTTTAAACTTTTAAACACACGAAAAAATTCTTTATTTATGAATAGATTTACTCCCTGGATTTTTTCTCAAACAAAGAATTTCAATTAAGCTTTTTATGAAATTAATTGTAGCCATCATAGTTAAGAATAGAAGTATAAACGTGCCTATAGTCTTTAGGTCTATATACGGGAAATCGACCAGAGCATCTTCGATAGGGTAATTGATAATTAACCATAGAATTATCAAAATTAGACCGTCTTTTGTAAGCTTTACCCACGACGATTTAGTAAAAAATCGACTCATATAGTACATAATTTCCATAAAATAAATAAATATTACGGAAAGAGATAACCATCTTGATACAGATGGGTTAAATAGAGAGGTTGTTTTTCCGGGACCGATCGAAAGAAAGAAAAGTGTTTTATAACGAATATATACAAATAAGACTATTATAAAGCCGGAAACCAGTAATCCGAGAATATGCCTTTTGGGTTTTTTTACTTTTACCGGTTTTCGAGTAAGCAAGTTTAAGTTTATTTCAAACCAGGGTAATCTTATTTCCTTCTTATTTTGAGTTATGAAATATAGGAAAAGACATACAAAACCAAAATCATAGAAAAAGGTCATTGGCAAATAAAGAATTAATTGATTCCAAACAGGAGAATGTGTTCCCATAATAGGAATATAAAAGAACGGAAAAAAAACCATTTCATAGTTTGAAAAAGCCGAAAATACTACTAGTCCATAGTGGATAATAAAAAGTAATCCCGTATAAAGAAATAGATATTTCTTATAAACGGGTGAAATAATTTGATAGCCCTCCATATATTTCTCAGCAATTATTTTTGGGTTGCCATACTTTTTAATGGTTGCTTTTAATGCATCATCGGTTATTTTTCCCGCTTCATATTCGGTTTTTTCAAGGATGTGACTCTTGATTTCATTTAGAATTTCATCTTTTTCTTCCTTAAGAGCGAGATAGTGGTCTATTTCCTTAAGATAATCTTCAAGAATTTTATTATCCATCATTTACCTCCATTAAGTTATTTATAATTTCATTTTGGTTTTTCCAGATTTTCAGCAAATTTTTTCTTAAAGCTTTACCCTTGCCCGTTATCTTATAGAATTTTTTGGGACGGTTTTCACTCACTTCCCATTTGCTTGAAATAAGACCCTTGCTCTCCAGGCGCCTCAGAAGCGGATACAAGGTGTTCTCTTCGATCTTATAGCCGATCTTTAATATTGTACTTAGCATTTTATATCCGTACATCGATTCTTCCAGACACAACAAAACCAGTATCTGCAAAAAACCCCTGTTCATTTC
>CAZQNI010000121.1:0-5290 GCA_964594255.1 uncultured bacterium
CTATAACAACCATTAACTCTATTAACGTAAACCCCTCTTTATATATACGCATAATGTTAATAAAAGAATACGGAAAAAATCAAAAATGTCAAGGTTAAAAATTATTTTCGAAAATAATACCACACAGAGACATCGAGAACACAGAGACCCAAACACACCCCACTTTAACATTGCGTTTAAAAACAAAACCCACCTTCAAAAAAAATTAATTGAACCACTACTTCTTCTTTATGGTAGAAAATGAGCGTTGACAATTTAAAGAAAAAAACTATAATAGTCGGAGACTCATGATACACATTAACGAGAATTACTTAAAGTTAAAATCATCATATCTCTTTGCGGATATAGAGAAAAGGGTGTCCGCATTCAGAGCCGCAAATCCCGATAAAGAAATCATCAGTTTAGGTATAGGTGATGTTACAAAAGCCCTTCCAGGAACCTGTATTAATGCTTTCCGGGCGGCTGTTGAGGAAATGTCGCACGATGATTCTTTTCGCGGATACGGTCCATATAAAGGATATTTGTTCCTTCGGGATAAAATCGCCGAAAAAGATTTTAAATCCCGGGGAGCGGACATTTCTCCTGATGAAATATTTATAAGTGACGGGGCAAAATGCGATACTGGTAATATTCAGGAGCTTTTTTCTCTGGATTCTAAGGTTGCCGTTCCGGATCCCGTTTATCCTGTTTACGTAGATACAAACGTTATGGCTGGTCGTACGAATGAATGGGAAGACGGCAGGTACGACGGCTTAATATACTTAGATTCAAAAGAAGAAAATAATTATGTACCCGAGCTTCCTTCCGAAAAAGTGGATTTAATATATCTCTGTTTTCCAAATAACCCTACCGGAGCGACAATTGACAGGGAAAGACTAAAAGATTGGGTAAATTACGCAAAAGAAAATAAGGCCCTTATTCTTTATGATGCCGCGTATGAAGCTTTCATACAAGATGACAATTTACCTAAAAGTATTTATGAGGTACCCGGTGCGAAAGATATTGCAATAGAGTTCAGAAGTTTTTCCAAAACTGCCGGGTTTACAGGTACTCGCTGCGCCTATACAGTTGTTCCAAAACAGTGCATGGCTTATGATAAAAAAAGACAAAAACATTCTGTACACGATATGTGGGATAGACGCCAGACCACTAAATTTAACGGTGTTTCTTATCCTGTTCAAAGAGCGGCAGAAGCGGTATATACGGAGGAAGGACAAGAACAGGTACGTCATTTAATTGATTTTTACCTGGAAAACGCCAGAATCATACGAAAAGCGTTTGAAGGATTGGGCTTTAAATGCAACGGCGGGGAAAACTCACCTTATATCTGGATAAACACGGGAAAAGAATCCTGGGAATTTTTTGACTTATTGTTAAAAGAAGCAAATATAATCTGTACACCTGGCAGCGGGTTTGGTAGATGTGGAAAGGGTTATATTCGTATAAGCTCATTTAACAGCCGGGATAAAGTAGAAGAAGCCGTAAACCGGATTAAGTTAGCACTAAGTTAAAATTTTGGATTTAGGTTTCAGTTTGTAGTTCTTGTTTTATAGTTTTTAGAACCCTATTCCTCAATTTCTTTATTTCTCATTGAAATTAGTTGTGGTTGGGCTTAGTGTCCTTGTGGGAGATTAATTTGGGGTGGAGTTGGGTTTTAAACAACAAAATATCTTTTTTCTCTGTGTTCTTTGTGTCTTTGTGTGATAAGAATTTTTGGGAAGTAGTTGGGTAAACTGAAATCCTCATTTCTATCAGATAAAGATAGAAATGAGGACCTCAGAGAAATGCAAGAAAGGAAGGAAAATCTTACTGCATTTCGCGTTTTTTTAAATCCAGGGAGAAAGAATCACTACTCTCCCCTCCTCTTTCATCCCTGGCTTTTATTTTTACTAAAAATGAAGTATCTTTATCCACTTCAGGAGCTTCCCATACGAGTTTATTCTCTTCGAGCCGCATGCCCGGAGGGCTTTCTTCGAGTGACAGCTCGACATTATCTCCATCGTGGTCTTTTACTTCTAACTCGTAATTTACCAATCGTTCTTTAGACTCTAATGAACCTATTGTAATTTCGGGAGCTGAATTCTGCACGGCAATTCTTTCAGTTTTGACTTTTTTCCCTTTTTCGGAACCATCGAACGGTTCGACCTCCGCGTAAACTTCATCTCCAGCCTTTATTCTATCCCCCGGTAATTTTTCTCCGCTAAAAGCGAGCTCTCCGTTTATAAACCAATCTGCAATAAAACTTACATTATCCTCTTCGTCAGGGTCTCTAACATTACCCTGAACGGACAGTTGCTCTCCGTGGCGCGGTTCCGATGGTTCTATTCTCACTCGAATGATTACCGGTTTAGTATTTGTAATAACAACAGGCCCTACCTTCTTTTTTTCTTCTCCATCTACTAAAATTAAGCACACTATAGTATCTCCTTTCGAAAAATGGTCAGGAGACAATCGCGCTTCATCAACATCTTGAAAAGCACCATTAACCAACCATTTAAGCCCAACATTCTCTCCGGCGACCAAACTTGGGTCAATGGTAATAGGATCCGTTGTTCTCGGGTTAGAGGGACTAAACTCAGAGGGAACAAAATCAACAGCACCGTCTTTGGACGAGGACTCCTTTTCTCCTCCGCAGCCAAAAACCAGAAGGAGAACCGCCAAGAAAATTAATCTTACTCTCCCCGATCTTCGTCTTTCCATAACTTATGCTCCCTGAATGACGTAAATGAACCCGTTTTTTCAAGCTTGATCATTCCACCCCCTGGAATAATTTTAGTACCTTCTCCTGACGCGCTAAAGCTAAAACTTGGAGTTTGTGGTATCCCCGTACCCACTATTTCTCCTTGGGCATTGCCCCCTCCGCTTTTTATTCTAAATGTATAAGAACGAGCCACAGAACCGGATCCCCCAATATCACAGGGACCAAGTAATGTATCTCCTCCAGGAGAGAAAGTATAAAATTCAAGCTCATCCCTGTAATAAATTGCTGGAGTCACTACTTTCTCTCTATCATGGGTGAGCTCAAACTTCCAACCACGGCTATTAGCTGCCTCATGAGTCGTGTCTATAAATCCCAAAGAATCTTCAGTATAACATGGTACATCAGAGGTATCATATAACGCGGCACTATCATAATATATAGTATAAAAACGTTCCGCTGATTCAGCGAAAATATTAGAACGGTTTCCCGTACCATAAGAAATCCAACAACCTCCAGAAACAGGGTCTACCCATAAGAGAGGTCTATAATATGCGGGATGCCAGTTAAGAATTTCTGACGTATCAGCCGGCACCGGGGGTTGGAATATTTTCCTTGCTTTCCATTCCAACGGATCAGGAATTTTGAGATTAACAAACCAGAGTTGACCCGCCGCATCCGGAATAAATAAAAAATCATATCGGTTGCCTTTTTCGGGATCTATATTTACGATGGAGGGTGGAGCAACAAATGGATAACTCATAATATCTCCAGACGCAGGAGGTATAAAAACGAGAGCACTATCTATTCCTCTTGTAGCAGCCTTCCAAACATCAAAAGCAAGAATATTATTTCCTTTAACTGTTCCGGCGGTGATCGAATCGAGAACAGAGAGATCCATCGGGTCAGGGTATTGGCCTCCTCCCATAAACGCATAAAAACGGTCGATGAGCCGTCCTGGAGTATGCGACCAGTTTATACCGACCTTATATATTATAGGACTCGAAGTAGTATACCCCAGTCTTTCTTTCAAAGTGTCACTTTTCCATGCATCAAACAAAAAATTTATGGAATCGCGAACATCAGTGATCTCCCCCAGCGGATCCGTAACATCGAAAGTCGTAAAAGACCTTCCTCCTTCTCCCTGAGTAGCAATTAAAATTGTGTGCCATTCATTCCATTCCTTTGTATCATCCATATCACTAGCCGGGAACCAAACGTCTGCGGCTATTGGATCTCCGTCTACAAAGTAATCGTGATAAGTGAGTAAATTCTTTACTTTGGGAACAAAATTCATGGGTATTATACCGGCAATCTCATGCCCACCTTTTCCCGACACCCCTTTTATATCATCCGCGAAAACGTGAAGCATTCCATCATTGCCGCCCGCGTAAATAAGTGGACTTCTATTTATACTCATGGTAGTAAGAAAGTAGTCCCAACCTTGGTCTTCATAGAAATAATTTGGAGATTGTATTCGTAGAGGAGATGAATGAAAAATATCTCCCAATTGACCCAAACTATCATCTTCACATCCGTCTCTTATCCTATCAATTACACTATAATGTTGTGCAGGAGAAATATCTAAATCGGTAGCAGTGAAATTAAAAGTATCGAATGGGAACATACCGCTTGATTTAATACCATAAATTGGCCGCGAATCTGCTGCATCTTTTTCCAGAGAATCGCCCGCGGACCATATAAGAAGTTCACTCGGTATATTATCCAGATCTATTTCACCCGTTGTCAATTTTAAAGCTCTAAGATTACCATGCCATATAGGCAGGGTATCAGGCAAGAAGGAAGCCACATAAAGCCTTGACTGATATTCCGTCGATATGAATTCTTCTTCCACAGATGTTACCTCCGCAGTGGTAAAGGTTCTATTCTCACTTCCTGCAATTTCTCTGAATATTTTACCAAGAGCACCAGCCAGCGTATTTGCGTCGGACGCAATATAGGCATAACCCGTAAGAAAATGATCCCTGGGATCAGCCATACCGCAAGAAGAACCATCAACAGCAGTTGTGTCCATTTCTTCCATATTAACCATAGAATCGATAAAAGCAGAATCCGCCGCCTGAGTACCACCATGAAAACCAGCCCAGTTAAGAGCACGGGCTCCCTCTTCAGTAATATCTGTACCAAATCCAACCGCAAAGACTTTTATAGAATCATCGTGCCATGCCATATATGCTTCACGAACCATATCTTTAGATCCCGATTCATAATCCGTACCGGTACCTGTAGTAGGATTACAGGTTTCACGCGGAGCATTGGGCTCACCGTCCGTAATAAGAATCAAACAATGCTGCATACACCATAAATCCGAATGTAAAGTTTTAAAGGAATCTATGGATTCGACCGCATGGCCAATCAACATTCCATTAGGAGTATAAGTTCCTAAATCAGTATAATTAATATGATCCCATATATCCTCGAAATGGCTTCCTATAGTATCTGTATACATCGTTCCGCTACTCACATTATCCCAATTATTGGTAGTTTCATTATAGCTGTACCCAAGGTTCCCATCCGTGTAAGAAGAGTGACTACTGAGTGGTACAAAAACACGCCCTGTTTTATCCGTTC
>CAZQNI010000122.1:0-5285 GCA_964594255.1 uncultured bacterium
TTATTTCGGCCGATTCATCTGCGTTATAGACTTTGTCCAGGGTAATATTAATGGAATCATTAGAAAATGAGAAACTGGTTGAATTTCCAAGGATGCTGTCTATGGAGAAAGAATGATGTAAATTGAGCGTAATGGATTGAACACTATTTTTCGTTATTCCAAACCGGCACAATACATTGCCGCTTATATATGGTGAAGAAATACCAATTTCGACATCAAGATGATAAAAAAGGACATCGAAACTTGAATCAATATTAAAAGATTCATAACGTTGAATATATTCTATCCAGTTTTGTTGCTCGATTTTATAATGATCCGATAAAATAGTTGGGTTTTGAGCAGCGGATAAATTTATCCATGAAGTATTTGTAATAAGTAGAAGCACCACAAACAGATTGGAATTTCGCTTTTTAGACATGTTATTTCTCTTTTTATTATATGCTAAACTGACCGATTCATTGTGTCATTAAGGTAAATGTATAAATTTTTTTAAAGACATCAAGATGAATTTGTTATCATTTGTCGCTATTTAACCAAAATCATTTTCTTTGTTTGTGAGAAATCGTTTGCTTCGATTTTGTAGAAATAAATTCCACCTGCAAGATTTCCGGCGTCAAAATCAACTGAATAATATCCGGCTTCCTGCCTCTCATCGATAAGAACTTTGACTTTCTGACCGGATACATTATAGAGGTTTATGCGAACGTGGGCATCTTTTGATAAACCGTATTGAATATTTGTAACCGGATTAAAAGGATTCGGATAATTCTGTCTGAGGAAATAGTCCGAAGGGATTTTAGCGTTGTCCAAACCTCCTTCTCCTCTTCTGATTTCTAAAGCGCTTAATTTTGCATTGTTGGTTACAGTGATGAGATTAATATTCAGTTCCCCGTCGGTTAATTCTACAGGCATGACAACGTCATAAGCAGTGTTTTTGTCGGTACGGAAAATGAGGTCTAAATTCCGGATGATCCGCTCTCCTTCCAATTCAACGTCGAATATACGTGTACCCGTATTATCCTGATATATTTCGGCAAATTTGAATACCACATCATAGGAGCCGTTTTCCATGGGAATTGTATAACTAAAATCACCATAGCGTTCGCTCTGGTAAAGTTCATCGTCTTCGGTCCCTCCGATAGCGGTTGTTACGGAATAAGGGGAACCGTCGGAGAGCCATCCTGTGGATTCATCATTTACATACTCTATGCCGCTTGCAGATGATAGGTAGGTTTCACCTCCTGCATTCAGGGCATGAATTATCTCGCCGTTCCCTCCTTCGGCTGTGGTAACAACTGTTTCGTTACTGGGATCGGAAGTATTTTCCGCGTTATACGAACGAACCCGGTAGGTGCCAGCTGTGGATTTTAATAAACCGGTTTCCAAATAGAATGTATCGGGTGTTGTACCCACTGTTCGAAAAACTCCGTCTATATCTATCTCTACATAATATCCGAGTATATCTCCTTCTACAGAGCTCCAGTTTAGAAGGATTTGACTCGAATTTAAGGCATCCCCCTCTAAACTTTCAGGAGGGTCGGGAATGGTGATTGGTTTGGCATCACCCTCGATTTGGATTGTAACACCGGCAGAATTTATTGTACCTGACCAATCCAGCTTAAGATGAGCCAGGTCTCCGCTTCCACTGCGCGTATAGTCGGTTTCTACTCCTTCTACCCTTACAAAATCTATGGAATTCAATGAATCGCTGTATAAATCCCAGACGTAAATAGCCGTAACGTCCATTGATTGGTCAAGTTGGAAAACAATTTGCTGGTTCTGATAAAAATCGCCGTAAGTATTGTAACTCAAGGCAGCATAACCACGAGGGGTAATGATGAGGGCATCCTGCAGTTCATGATTTAATGAGTCGAAGAGCATAGGTTCGAGCCACAATTCACCTGAATACTTATTGTGATGATAGCCTATCATATTGTAGTAGTTACGCCACAAAACGGGTATGCTGATATACTGATCATCCCCGCTTGCGCTTGTTGCTATCCATACAGGTGTTGAGACTTCGGGAGGGATGCCGAGTTGTTGATTGAATACAAGATTTCTGTTAAGATAATTTCTATCATACATGTTTTTCTGCAGTGCCCACCAAATATTAGACCGGTTCGTCTGTAAGGAAAATCCGCCCAGATGTCCGATAAGATACGGCTGCCATTCCGAATAGGACCCGCCGGGCAGCCCCATACCTTGACTTGTAGGATCGTAATAATTGACAATTGTGTTATAAAGCCCGTTTAATTTTTGTTTCTCCCAGAAGGGATACATCTTTAGATAGTTGGCAATCCACGGACCGCCGAGGACGCTTTCGCAGTAACTCCCTGTCGGGTAGGTGTTATCCAGCCACCTGCTTTCAAAATTCATCGCAGCTGTATCTAAAGCGCTCTCATAAAGACTAACTAAATCTGTTTCTCCCATGATGCCCGCTAAATAAATCATAATTTGATAGGCGACGATAGAAAGACCCGTGTTGTATGCCTGTGAATTACCGCCAGCGTCATAGGTGCTTAACGAACTTTCAAAGGTGTAGGGATATTCCGAGCTGCCGTATGAATCAACCTGATTAAGAACGCGCCGCGCTGCATTTATTACGAAGGGCCAGAAATAGGAAAGTTTATCCAGATCGGCAGTAGCGATAAAGGCTTCATAAACGGAAATAATAAAGCCGCAGTTCAAATCGACCCACTCAAATATAGGCCGGTAATCGGAATGTTCCGTATCGTCCCAATCACAATAATGAAAACCTGTTCCAAAATCGTGATGAATTTGACCGGTATAGTTATCGACATGCTGGGTTCGAGCCCACCATTCCAATTCCTGCCAGGCGAGCTCAGGGTTAATCATCGTATAGATTTGCCTTGCGTGCCACATCTGGTCCATGGTACCCTCCGGGCTCCACATGCCCTCTGTGTGGCAGTAACGGCCATCCTGAAGATATACACTGTTGTTTACCAGGTTTACCGTTGAATTAAGTGTTTGATCGATTAACCACTCCGGAAGATTGGAATTTCGCATGCGGCTTACCAGTTCATCCGATTTATCTTTAAAAGTATCAAAATTCCCGAGTGCTGAAACAGATACCTCTTTAGCGTTTTCCCAGGTATTTGTATATTGATAGTGCTCCGGTTCGTCCACTCTATACCAGGATAGTACAAAACGCACTTTCCTTGTTTCCTCTGATGGTAAAGAAACTCTTAAAGCAAGGCGGTTTATCGAGCCTGAAAGTTCGTTATCGCACAGTCCGCTGGTAAAAAACCCACTATCATTTCCATAACTCAATTCACCCGTTCCATCGGGAAAATCGCCGACGAGGCAAAGCTCCAGGGATGTATGATTTGCTGTAAATCCCGTATCCGTAATAGCTACGGGGGTAACAGGGGTACTGATTTGAAAAGCCAGGGCGACTGTAACCTCGCTGCTTTCCAAATTCTCGATTTCGAATTCGAACATCGCACAGGGATGACACATCATCGGAACGGAATCGGGATAATAGGGCATGTAAGCTGTCAACTCCACTGCTACATCATTTAACTCGCCGAAATTTACCCAGTGTAAAGGAAAAACCGCGTCATCATCCACCCTTCCGCCGTTCTGCAGGGCAGTTAATAAATCATCGGTTAATACAGAATCTCCTCTTTGAGTGAATATTTGAAATTGTGTTTCAGATAGTGCTTGATAATCCCCGTCCCGGGTGGGAGTTCTAGAATTCGCGGCAAATGTTCCGCCTCCTGCGTTATACTTTACAGCTCCCGTACCGATACCGCCGAGAGGAAGCCCGGTAGTCCCGTCCGTTTTCCCGAACAAACAGACACTAAAAATGAAAAACAGTATATAAATTCTTTTTAATACATTCATATTCACTCCTTTTATATTATAATAAAATCGAACCGAAATGTCAAATGCATTATACGGATCCTTCGGATCAGTTAAATGGTTAAATTAAAAAATAGCTAAATTGTAAAAACAAAAATCAGTGTAATCTGTGGCTATTCCATTGTTAGAATGTTAGAAGGTTGGGAAGTTAGGAGGTAAAACAAAATATAAAATGGTGTTTTGTGGGGCTTTGTGGTCTTTGTGTGCTTTGTGGTTCAAAAACAGGTTGTGGGGTTTTATTCCCCGATTATCTTAATCATTACTCTTTTCTTTCTTCTTCCGTCGAATTCGCCGTAGAATATCTGCTCCCAGGGGCCGAAGTCCAATTTTCCTTCGGTAACCGCAACGACGACTTCTCTTCCCATGAGCTGACGCTTGATATGAGCGTCAGCGTTATCTTCGAACTTATTATGTTTATAACGAGGAGGGTCATAAGGGACTTTTTCTTCGAGCCATTTCTTATAATCCTCATGCAAACCGGATTCGTCATCGTTTATAAAAACACTTGCCGTAATATGCATGGCATTAACGAGACATAATCCTTCTTTTATTCCGCTTTCTTTTAGAGCTTCATTTACCTGGGGTGTAATATTTATAAGATCTACTCTGTTTGGCGTGTTGAACCATAATTCTTTTTTATAGCTTTTCATCTTTTTCCTCCTCGGTAGGCTTCATTTACGAATGTTCTTTTTTAAACATAAAATATATGCCTATGGTAAGGAAAAGTACATCCGGGATTAAAATCGATAGTGAAGGCGGAAGGTTTCCCTTTATTCCGAGTTCTTTAAATAGTTGAATGATACCCCAGAAGGTAAAAGCGGAAAGAGTGCCGAGCCCGAACCCAAAAAGCAGCCCTCTTCTTTTGACTTCGAGGGCAAGAGGACAGCCGAAAAGAAGAATGATGGCACTGACAAAAGGATAGGAAATTCTTTCAAGTAATTCAACTCTTTCAGAATTTGACTTCTGTCCGCTTCTGTCCAGTTTCTTAATATAACGTAGGAGATCTGTAAGAGGCAGATTTATAGGGTCATATTTACTCTTGGTTAATTCGTCGGGAGACATTTTGAAGTCTTCGATTATTTCTTTCTCTTTGTATTCAAGCGTGACCAGCTCATCAACGAAATTCCTGATGTAAACGTTGGAAAATGTCCAGACAGAGTCTCTCCACTCGCCTTTTGCCGCATCTACTCTCGAAGTTAATTTTCCGTCTTTATAGTCCAAAATATGTATTTCGTAAATTGTATTGTCGTTTAGCCTGCTGATGCCCACAATTTTTCCTTCGTCCGTTATGTAGTTTATATTTCTGGCATAGTTTTTTCTGAAATCTTCTATTTTGTCTATTTCCCTTCTTTTAAACTCTTTCAGGAGCTCCTTTGATCTTGGAATTAAAGAGAGATTAA
>CAZQNI010000123.1:0-5278 GCA_964594255.1 uncultured bacterium
TTTTTTATCTTCTTTTATTTTTTCATAAAGGTTTGAAAGACTTATTGTTGTTTTTTCTTTTTTTTCTTCCTTAAAACTCTTTCTTTCCTCGGAGATATCCCTTGCTGTTTTTGTGTTTTTGACGACTTTAAAGATATCTCCGGTTTTAGGTAAAGATTCAAACTGAGATATCTGTACTGCTTCCGAAACCCCGGCGGTTTTTAATCTTTTATCGTTTTCGTCAAAAATTAATCGGACTTTTCCTGAGGTTGAACCCGCAACAAATGAATCACCTATTTTTATTTCTCCTTCTTTAACAACAACAGTCGCTACATTGCCTATTCCTTTCCTGATGCGAGTCTCCAGTATTATGCCGCTACCGGGCCCTTCTAAGGGAGCTTTTAGATTCAAGTCTTCGGATTGCAGAATAATTGCGTCTAACAATTCATCTATCCCTTCTCCTTTTAATGCGGATATTTTTACTGCGATTACATTTCCGCCATATTCGTGAGCCACCACTTCTTTTTCGGCCAAATCTGCCAGTACTTTAGACGGATTGGCAGAGTTGAGGTCTATTTTGTTGACAGCTACAATAATGGGTACGTTGGCAGCTTTAGCGTGATTTATTGCTTCGATTGTTTGGGTTTTTACGCCTTCATTAGCTGCTACTACAAGGACAACAATGTCGGTGACGTTAGCACCCCTGGCTCTCATAGAAGTAAAAGCTTCATGTCCCGGTGTATCAATGAATGTTATCTTATGACTGTTGTAGTTAATATGATACGCTCCTATTTTCTGTGTAATTCCACCTGATTCTTGCTTGGCTACCTGTGTTTTTCTTATGTAGTCGAGTAAAGTTGTTTTACCGTGATCTACATGTCCCATAATAGTTACGACCGGGGATTTTTTTTGTAACTTGTATGTTTCTTTTTTTGTTTTTGAAACCTCGGTGGGCTCAGATAGTTTTACTTTATATCCGAATTCTTCCGCTATGAGATTTGTAGTATCAAAATCCAAAATTTGATTTGTGGTAGCCTGTATGCCGAGTTTCAGGCACCCGTTAATAATCTCGCTTGCTGATATACTCATTTTTTTGGATAATTCTTTAATGGAATTTGTTTTACTTACTTTTATTAAATTGTATTTTTCTTTTGTTAATTCTTTCTTTGATTTCTTTGGTTTGGTTTCTTTCTTTGCTTTTTTCTTCCGTGTTGTTTTCTTCTTTCTTTTTTCGTCTTTTGCTTTCTTTTCTTTTTTTGTTTTTGTAGCCTTTTTTGGTTTCTCACTTACTTTCTTTTTTGTTTTACCTTGGAGTCCCTTTTTTGCTTTATCGGCTTCGTTTTTAGTTATTGAAGAAAGAGCAGATTTTGCTTTGATGTCTTCTTTTTTTAGGAAATCAAGAAGTTCGTTGTTTGTAATGTCCAATTCTTTCGCCAACTCGTATATTCTTATCTTTTGCTCTTTCTTTTTTGGCATGTTACTCCTTGTTTATTTGTGTATGAATGGATTTGTGAATCGCCTCTAATTTCTTTTTTCCTATTCCTTTGATTTTGGATAATTCTTCATCGCTCCTTGATAATATATCCTGAGCATTTTTAAGACCGGCTTTTTTAAGAATTTTTTTAATATGGTCAGTTAAATCCAAATTATCTGTGGTTATTTTACTTCTTTCCTCGTCTTCCTTTTCTTTTCTGTATTCGCTTTTTATTTTTATTTCAATTTTAACATGTGTGAGTTCTGAAGCCAGAGAGACATTTTCTCCTAACTTCCCAATAGCTCCGGTTAATTCATCGTCCGGAACAATACATAAAACTTTATTTTTATCGATTTTCTTGGATTCTACCACTTTTACCGGAGAAAGAGCTTTTTCGGCATATTTTGCCTTATCCTTTTTCCAATGTACAACGTCAACTCGTTCACCAGAGAGTTCCCTTACAATTGATTTTATTCTACTTCCTTTGTGCCCCACGCATGAGCCCACCGCATCAACTTTCTCGTTTTGGGAATAAACAGCGACTTTCGCACGAACTCCTGGTTTTCTCGCTATATCTTTGATTTCAACCTTTGAATGCAGGACCTCCGGTATTTCAAATTCAAGCAAACGCGCTACAAATTCCGGTTGGATTCTGGATAGATACACAATTGGTCCTTTTATTCTTATTCTTTCTTCGTCCCCTTCTTCAGGAATTGGGGTTATATTTTTTATAAGAGCCTTTATTTGTGACCCTCTTCTGAGCCGTTCGTTTGGTATCTGTTCTTCTCTGGGTAGGAAAGCTTCAATATCTCCAATCTTTATATATGCACCGGTCGAGTAAATTCTTGAAACAGTTCCGGAGACCAATTCCCCTTTTCTGTTTTTGTATTTCTCGTAAAGCATTTCCTTTTCGTTAGTTTTAATACGCTGAATCAGGGTGTTTTTTACAATATTTATTGCATTTCTTCCGAATTCATCGACTGGTATTTCCTCTTTAAAAACTGAGCCTAATTCTATTGTAGGTTTTATTTTCCTGGCTTCCTTAAGAGAAATTTCGGTGTCGGTATCAGTAACAGTTTCTTTCACTGTTTTCTTAAGATAAAGTTTTATATTTCCTGAAGCTTCAGATATTTCACAGCCGAGATTTTCGGATCGACCGTATCTTTTTTTCGCTGCAGTAATTAAGCTTTCCTTAAGGGTTTCGAGCACAAAGTCTTTTCCTAAGTCTCTTTCTGCCGCCAATTCCGTTAACATTGCCACTATGCCCTTATTTATCATCTTGCCACCTTTTTTTCAACTCCGGGGGATGAAACCTCAAGTCTGTAAGATCCGGGGATAAAATCACAAACTTCGAGATGCACGGATACTTTTTCTGAGATGTGCGCGCAGTCATCTATTGTAATCCCTCCGGGTTTATCAACGAAGATTTTAAGAAGGTTTATTCCATTGTTACTTTCAATATCCAATTCCATAAGAGAAAAATCCCCTTTCATGCTCGAAAGCACAAAATTTATTTTTTCCTTTAATTCTTCTTTAATTCTCTTCATATATTAAACTCTAATTTTATCCTTATTTTACATAATTAAAAGATGGGTAGACCCACCTTTTTTGCGCATCCACCCATTTTCTTATGATAATTTATACAAATCTTCACATAACGCAACCCCATATAATTGAAGATTGTATATTGGGAATTGAAAATTGAATATTTTAAAATCACCACACTCATCCTTATTGAATTACCGAATTCGTAAGCTTTACAGGTTCGAAATAAAACAGCAATACTTAAATTTTATTGCTTGACAAAAGTTTTGTTAAGAGTATTATTAAACCGCTATGTTTAATGGAATTTTGAAGGATTTAAAAGAGATAAAGACACCCTTTTATATCTACGATAGTAGAGTAATAGATAAAAAGGCTGCGATTCTCAGGGAAAATTTTTCGGATTTTGCGGAACTTTTTTTTGCAGTTAAAGCAAATTCGTCTATTTCGATTTTGAAAGTTTTAAAAAAGAATGGTATCGGAGCAGAGGCAGTATCACCTGGAGAAATATTTGTGGCTTTAAAGGCTGGAATTGCACCGGATAAGATTCTTTATGATAGCCTTGCCAGGAAAGAAGAAGAGATAAGATATGCTATTGATAAAGGTATAAAATTTTTTAATTTCGAATCTCTTGATCAAGCTGTCCTCCTTGATAATTGCGCAAGAAATTCAAAACAAAAAATCGATGCGTTTGTAAGAATAAATCCGGGTGTATTTCCCAAGACGCATTCACATCTTTCTACAGGTTCTTCCCGGAGTAAATTTGGGATTCCCGTGAGAGATTTGGATAAAATATATGATATTGCAAAAGATTTTAAATCAATTGAACTTGTTGGTGTGCATTATCATATCGGTTCACAGTTGCTTACGCCGGAGCCTTATTTTGAAGCTCTAAAAAAAATGGAAAGTGCAATAGAATTTTTTAGGCATAAGGCTTTAACAATAAAATATATAAACCTTGGTGGGGGTTTTGGAATTCCTTATAAAGAATGGGAGAAAGGGTTCGATGCCGGAGCTCTTAGTGAAACTTACAGAGAGATTGCCAATAGATACGATGTAAAGGTTTTTCTTGAGTTAGGTAGATTTTTGGTGGGGGAATCAGGATTTATAATTACCAGGGTTATTGATGTAAAAGATAGAGAAGGTGTACCTCTTTATGTGGTTGATTCGGGTATGAATGATAATCCTCGTCCTGCTATTTACGATGCATACCATCATATAGAGCCTCTTTTTGAAAAAAAGGGGAAGAAATGCAAATCCCGAGTTGTTGGACCTATTTGTGAAAATTCGGATGAATTTGGCACTTATGAACTTCCTACTCTCAATATGGGAGATTTGCTAATTATTTATAGCTGTGGTGCTTATACAAGAACTATGGCGTCTAATTATAACGGTAGACTTTTCTCTGCCGAGTATTTGTATGACGGAAAAAAACTAAGGCAAATTAGGGAAGAACAAAAATTGGAAGGGTTAATAACAAACGAGAGATTGTAAAGAATCCTTAAAACCCATCCCCTTAAGCTATTTGCTCTTGACCTTTCGCTTTTCGCTTTAACCCCCCTAACAACACCTAAAAATTCAACATGTTCTAAATGTAAATATTGTAGTTTTTTATTTGTTTTTTTAGGCTAATCGCCAAAAGCTAATAGCTAAAGGCTGAATTTGAAAAGAAGTGCTTGACAAAGAGTACAATATGTTTATATCATATAGATAAGGAGAAAAAAATGAGAAAGACTAAAATAATTGCCACTATTGGACCTTCGTCCGAAGACAAAAAAGTGATTAAAGATATGGTAAAAAACGGACTTAATATTGCCAGGCTTAATTTTTCCCATCGAACACAGGAACAAGCTAAAACGACTTATCAAAACTTAAGGAGAGTTGTACCTCAAATAGGAATAATGATGGATACTCAGGGTCCGGAAGTAAGACTTGGCAGGATAAAAGAAGGTACCGAGTTGTTAAGAGGAAGCGAAGTCGAGCTTGTTAGTGAAGATATTATTGGTGATGAAAAGAGGCTTCCGGTCGATTATCCAAAATTATTTGATTATCTGAAAAAAGACGATACTATTCTTATGTCTGACGGTAGCTTGGAGCTTAAGGTACAAAAGGTAGATTCTTCCGTCAAATGTAAAGTGGTTTACGGAGGTAAAATATCTTCCAAAAAATCAGTTAATATACCGGGTAAGGATATAAGTCTGTTCGCTCCGACAAAGAATGATCTTAAAAACATCAAGTTTGGTGCCAGGATGGGTTTTGATTTTGTGGCGGCTTCTTTCGTTA
>CAZQNI010000124.1:0-5260 GCA_964594255.1 uncultured bacterium
GTATCTCTCATTGTAAACTATCTTGACTTATTAACGTATACAATTAATATACTTTAAATAAAGGAGAATAAGTTATGAAAATCGCAATAACCGGTTATGGTAAAATGGGCCAAATTACTGAACAACTGGCCATAGAAAACGGCCATGAAGTTGTCTCGACAATTGACCCGGCAATAAAATCGGCAAAATTTAAAGAATTGAATAAAGAAAATCTTTGCGGCGCTGATGTTGTTATTGATTTTACCGTTCCGGCTATTATTCTTGAAAATATCGATAACTATATAAAATATGGAATAAATGCAGTAATCGGTACTACTGGCTGGTATGAATATTTACGGGAAGTCAAAGAAAAAGTTGAAAAGAGCAAAATAGGACTTATCTGGTCAGGCAATTTCTCAGTAGGAGTTAATTTGTTCTTCCGAATAATCAAGCAAAGCGCCGGTTTAATGAGCAAATTTACATTATACGATGTAATGGGATATGAAATTCATCATAATAGAAAGAAAGACAGCCCTTCAGGTACTATGAATATGATCGGAAATATTCTCCTTGAAAATCTAAAAAGCAAGAAAGAAATAGTTACGGAAAAACTCGACAGGAAAATTTCGGAAGAAGAAATACATCTTGCTTCAATAAGAGGAGGAAATGTCCCCGGAACCCATGTCGTGGCTTTCGACAGCGAAGTCGACACCATTGAATTAAAACACACCGCAAGAAGTCGAAAAGGTCTTGCCGCGGGAGCATTAAAAGCCGCCGAATGGATAAAAGGAAAAAAAGGGTTTTACAGCATTGAAGATATGATGGATGAAATCATAGGAGGTTAAAATGTTTCGGGGTGTTTTTACTGCAATGGTTACACCATTCAATGACGATAAAAGCATAAATGAAGAAGACCTAAAAAAATTGGTAGATTTTAATATTGAAAATGGAGTGTCGGGTATAGTTCCGATGGGAACTACGGGAGAATCTCCCACTCTCAACCATGAGGAACATGTACATGTAATAGAAATAATCTGCAAACATGTCAATAAAAGGGTACCGGTTATAGCCGGAACCGGTTCAAATTCTACAAAAGAAGCCCTGTTTATGACTTCCAGAGCTAAAGATTTGAGAGCAGATGCAAGTCTTCAGGTCGCACCTTATTACAACAAACCTACCCAGGAAGGATTTTATCGTCATTTCAAAACAATTGCTGACGAGGTCGACCTTCCCATGATAATTTACAACATACCCGGAAGAACCGGCAAAAACATCGAAACCGATACAATAGTTAGGTTAGCAGAACATCCCAATATTATAGGAGTAAAAGAGGCATCGGGAAGTCTTCCTCAGATGATGGATGTAATAAATAGAACTCCCGATGATTTCGTTGTGCTTTCAGGGGACGACAATTTGACTCTTCCTCTAATGGCGGCAGGTGGAAAAGGAGTTATAAGCGTTGCGAGTAATATCATCCCGGACAGAATGAGCGCAATGGTAAAAGCAGGGTTAGACGGAAATTTCGAGGGAATGAGAAAATTGCATTACGAGCTTTTGCCTTTCTTCAAGGTTGAGTTCATCGAAACAAATCCAATACCGATAAAAACGGCTCTTGCAATGAAAGGAATGGTAAAAGAAGTTTTCAGGCTTCCCATGTGCGAAATGAGCGGGGAAAACAAGAAGAAACTAAAAGTCGTCCTTAAAGAGCTGAGAATTATTTAAGTTTATTAACCACAGAGAACACAGAAAAAAAACAAATATACAGAGAAAACAGAGAAATTTTGTTGTTTTAACTAAATTCCACCCACAAAGTTCTAATAATGTAGGAGGAAAATAATGTTTGAGTTGCCTGAATTCAAAAATTTTGCGAAACAATTTAACGAAACTTTAAAGGGAAAGACAATAAAACAAGGCTCATTAGGAAATAAAACACTAAGTATTTATTTGTTATTTTTTGTTTGGTTATGTATTTGATCTAAAGTTTGTTTTTTATTGAAAAATGCTTTATTTAATATATCCATTTCTTCCCTATTGCAGACACTTCTGGCATTAGATGTCAGGCGCTTTGTCCTTTCGTATGCGGCACTTACTAATTCACATGGGTAATTATCGCATAAACCGCAATTAGAGAGTCTTTTCTCATAAGCACAATTACGAAGTTCCGGATAAGCGCATTTAACTTCAGGGCTGCACCCCTTACAGACCAGCTCACGAGCAGGAAAGGATTCTTCCCTCCAGCCTAAACGAAACCACAAGTCTTTTACTTTTTCAAGTTTTTCTAAATTACCGCTTAGAGTCGCGATATACCGTGGGCAACAAGAACAATTATCGCCGCAAACACCGATTTTATCCATATACAATTTACCTTACTATCTCTATCTCTTTGGATAATAAGTAACTTCCAGGAATGGGATTATATTGCCTTCCTCGATTTTTGATTTATTCTCTTTACCTCCAATCTTTATCGGAACAGAAGCAAGCTGATATTTCATTGACGGCCAGGAAGAAACCTCGACTTTCACCACGTATTCTCCCGATTTCACCTTTTTGCCTGTATGATCTTTTAATTCCCAAATGTAAATGTGGTGTCCGACATCGATACTTGCTGAGGTAACAGCATCAGTATCGACAAATTTGGAAGTTTCCGCCCATTTCTTTAACCAAAGCTGTTTTTCCTTTACGTAACCGCTAAAGCCCGATACGTAAAGAGTTTTTATGAATTTTCCTTTTTTATCCTCGACCCAAACTGCAGTTTGCGGAGGCAAGGCGTCCTGGAATCCAAGGGTAAAATCCACAGCCACAACGGCATTTTTAAATTTATCAGGGTCGAATCTTTTTATACTGGGACGCATTCCATTGAAGACCATCTTTGAAGCATCCGAGGAAGGATAATCCGCGATTACTTTATCCCAATATTCCAGAGATTTTCTCTGATATGCTATACCAAGATGATACAATGCATCCGCTTTTGCAGAGTCATCTGCATCGCTCTTTAAGACCATGTTTAAATCTTCTATACTCTGTTCGAGTTTTCCCAGAAAGAAAGGCATATATACTCCGACTGTTCCTCTTATAAGCCTGAGTTCGCCGTCTTCCGGCGCGATAGCAATACCCTTATCCAATGCATCCATTATTTCAAATGCTAAATCTGCACGATAATTGGTATTATCATAAATTTTCTCGTCATATCCTTCAGCAAGACATCCGGCAGCTAACGTAAGATACTTGTAAACTTCCGGGTTTTTTGAATCTATCTCTGCCAGTTTTCTGAAAACTTTGACAGCTTCCTCACAATTTTCTTTCTCCAAATAGGATTTTCCTTCCTTCATAAGAGATTTAGCATCCTTGGGACTCTCTTTAATTATTTTCTTCGATGGTTTACTATCGGGAATAGGAATTGCCTTAACTTGTTTTTTTGCTTCCTCGGCAAAAACCGAATTGGGAGCAAGCTCGATAACTTTATTCCAGGCAGAAACAGCCTTCTCATTTTCACCCTGTTTCTGGTATCCTTCTCCCAGAAAATTATACACTTGAACAAGTATGTCATTCGGAACTTTTTCCGGTGATTTTTTATGCACGTTAATAATAAATTCCTGGTCTTTTATTCCCGTATCCAGTTTACCAAAAAAGGTGGGAGCTTTAATTCCCATAATGCCGCGATGAAACCGGGCAGCTAAATTAAGCGAATCCAGCGAAACAGCTTTATCTAACAGCTCAAATGATTTCGCAGCCAGCTCTGCTGCGAGCGACATATTCTGAGTTTGTCCTGCCCGCATACCTGTATAAAGCCCTAAATAAGCATAAACACTGGAGCTGTCCGGATATTCATCCAGAGCTTTCTCCATCAGCTTCGCTGCTTCTTCGACTTTACCGGAATTCTGTAAAGATTTAGCTTCCTCGATATAATCCTTTAAGGATTTAGCATGAACAACAACAGAAAAAAACACAAAAGATAGAACAAAAAGATATTTTATAGATACCTTCATCTTTCTCCTCCTTTTTTAATTCCAAGGTTTGTTTTTAACCCTTTTCATTTTGTTCGACGCAATAATATTACGAAATGTTTCAGAAACCACAACCATAAAATTTGGCTTACGGCTGATCGCTGTTGGCTTTCCGGAATGACTAGGAACAACGAAGGAAGGATAAAGAACCAATTAAGTCTATTTAATTAATCCGAAGAATTCCTGATTGTATCCAACCGTGTTTTAGCATCAGGTTCTTTTGCAAAAAACTCCTCAAGTGTTTTGCAAACATAATCCTCGCAATAAGCGCAGCTTTCAAGCTCTTTCTTCCTTGCACATTTCTTGATAGGGCAATCCTTGCATGTCGAAAACAATCTACCTGTTTCCGTCATACAACCATCGCAGTCAGTAATATCTTCCAATTTAAACTCTAACCCGTAATGTTCATTAATCAACTGCAATATTTCTTCTCTTTTTTCTTTCTGTTTTTCTTTATTGTGTTCCCTTGTTGCCAGATAGATAGGGCAACTATGGCAGTCTAAACCGCAATAAGCAATCATTTCATTTGTCAATAATCTATTTGCCAGAATTTGAACCAGCTCTGGTCTTGCAGTCTTAATGAATCCATTTTTTCGCCAAATTGCAACTTTAAATTCTGAATAAGTTCCTCTGATGCATGAACAACGTATATTTCGGAATATTCCTTCTCTGGTATTTTTTCTTTGGCATTCTTGATATCAGGGGAAGCGCGAAGAATATCAATGTTTTCTGAGGTGCATTCATTTAAAACAGTCAAAAGGCCTCCGAGTCTTAGTTCTAACGGGAATGAAAAATCGGTTATTAATAAAGGTTTTCTATCGTTTGAAAACATTTGAGCTTCTTCGACATTGGCTTTGCAAAAATAATGCGTACCCCAGAATCTATCTCTTGATGTTGATAAAATTGAAAGAATGCCAACGATTACCAGACCCAGATAAATACCTGAGTAAAGGTACTTTCCCTGTCTGAGTTTTTGGCTTAAGAAATAAACCATAAACAGGAATATTCCGATAAAGCTAATTACATGATATCGCCAGATGAATGAGGTTCCAGTTCTCCTTAAGAGATCTGAAATGTAAAAGAACAAGAATAGAGGCAAAATGATTAGTGCCAGAAAAAATGCAATCTCTTTAGGCTCTTTCTTTAGAACATATATGATGGAAGATATTACTACAGTAAGTATCAGTACGCTGGTTAATAGTTCGATATAACCGCCCTGTAGCTTGTTATAAAAAAGTAAATACAAATAAGCACTCGAGAAAGGTTCAACAAAAGCC
>CAZQNI010000125.1:0-5255 GCA_964594255.1 uncultured bacterium
CTGGCATTTTTTATAACAGTAATGGTAATAGCCCTTATATTCTCTCAATGGACGGGAATACGTATTCACCTTATAGTTTTGATTTTCGGGGCGATTGCGGCAACTGTTACCGAAGCCCTTCCTATAGAAATAAACGATAATCTAACGGTGGCACTGGCAGCTGCGATTGTCATGCAGATATTTACTCTATTTTAACTACAGAGGACACAGAGATGTTCCGCCATTGGCTATCCACCATCCGCTTCCCGCTAACCCATCCCACCCAGACTAAAGAAACAAAAAAAGTGAGGTTTTGGGTATAAAGCGGTTAGCGGTATGCGGTCAGCGAGCATACTTAGCTAATCTTCCTTATCTTGATTCTCTTCCCGGCAGAGTGTGGTTTTTATTCCACCTCTTACATTAACCTTCAACTCAACGAAAAGGTACCTGGGATATAATAACGATTTTAAATCTTCGAAAATTACGTTTAAAAGCGTTTCGTGAGTAGTCCTTAGATTCCTGAATTTTTCGATATATAGTTTTACACTCTTCAATTCCACGACAAACTTATCCGGTTTGTATCTAACTTTAAGTCTGTAAAAATCAGGGTGCCCGGTAAACGGACATAATGAAGTAAGCTCATGTGTTTTAAACTCGATCGGGAAATCGGCTTTGGGAAATTTATTTGGAATCTTTTCTAAAGTTTTCGCGACTTTTTTTAACTTATCTAAATC
Source organism: uncultured bacterium (assembly GCA_964594255.1). Taxonomy (GTDB): domain Bacteria; phylum Hydrothermota; class UBA3072; order UBA3072; family UBA3072; genus JAFGHJ01. The sequence continues at coordinate 714 of CAZQNI010000125.1, forward strand.
TTCAGCCATAATAAACCACAAAGCACACCCTGGTACGGTCGTTCCTCCCTACAGGGCAGGCAAAGAGCACAAAGTTTTTCGTTTTTTTGAACCTTATATCTAGTCTCTCTAAATTCTTCGGTTGGTATGAGTTTAAAAAACATAAATTTAAAGTTAATACAAACAAAATAAATGGGTTTTGTGGTGGGGTAATCTTGTGTTAATCTTGTGGAATCTGTGGTTCATATAATCTATTTAAGCTGCGGAAAAAGGATTACATCTCTGATAGAAGGCTGATTCAGGAGAATCATAACGATCCGATCGATCCCCAATCCCAATCCGCCTGTCGGAGGCATACCGTAAGACATTGCGGTTAAGAAATCCTCGTCAAGAGATTCGGTTTCAAGGTCACCTTTTTCTCTGAGTTCCGATTGACTTTCAAATCTCTTTCTTTGCTCAATCGGATCATTCAATTCCGAATACGCATTTCCGATTTCCATCCCGAAGAGGAAAGGCTCGAATCTCTCTACAACTCCTTCTTCATCCCTTTTATCTTTGGCAAGAGGAGAAATATCCTTTGGATAATCCATAATAAATGTCGGCTTATCGATCGTAGGTTCTACTACCTCTGAGAATATCGCATCAAGCACCTTGCCGGACGTATAAAGACCTTCTATCTCTATATTCAATTTTTTAGCCTGTTTTTTGATCTCACTAAATGACAAACCTTTAAAATCAACACCTGTTTTCTCCTTAAGAACACCATAATAGGAAAGTCGCTGCCACCCCTTCTTAAAAGAAACTTTAATCCCCTGATATTCTAACTCTTTCGAACCTACAAAACGCTCCAAAAGACGGTCGAAAAGAGACTCAACAATTTCCATCATATCGTAATAATCCGCGTAAGCCTGATAAAGTTCAAGCATGGTAAACTCGGGATTATGGAACCGGTCAACACTTTCATTTCTAAAATCTTTTCCTATTTCGTAAACTTTTTCCATCCCCCCGATTATCAATCTCTTCAAGTACAGTTCGTATGCAATGCGGAGGAATAAATCCTTCTTGAGAGATTCCTGGTAGGTTTTAAATGGTTTTGCGAATCCTCCTCCGTACTGCGGCTGGAGAATCGGAGTTTCTACTTCGATAAAACCCCTCTCGTTTAAAAAATTTCTTATTTCCTGAATTATGCTGGTTCGTCGCTTAAAAACTTCTTCGCTCTCTTCGTTTGCGATGAGATCCAGGTAGCGTTTCCTGTATCGGTCTTCCCTATCGCTGAGTCCATGCCATTTTTCAGGTAAAGGGTGTAAAGATTTAGCCAGAACAGTCAATTCCTCGACCAATATCGTTACTTCGCCTGTTCTGGTCTTCATTAATTTTCCTTTAACTCCGATAAAATCTCCTATATCAAGTAATCCAACCAAATCATAATCGCCTGCAAGAGTATCTTTATTAAGATAAATCTGAACAAAATCGAAAGCATCCTGAATATCAAGAAAGGTGCTTTTACCGTGGCTTCTTATACGCATAACTCTACCGGCTACAGCAACTTCTTCATTCTCAAGGCTATCAAACTTTTCCTTTAGGTCTTCCGTCGTGTGCGTCCGCTCGAATTTATAAGGATAGGGGTTTATCCCCCTCTTTCTTAATTCATCTAAATGTTCTTTCCTGAATTTTACCTGATCGAGTGTTTCATCCATGTCTGGAATATATTAAAAGATGTAATAATGTCAACCGCCAAGAGCCATCCGCTCCCCGCATTCCGCTCTCCGTAGAAAAAACAAAAAAATTCTTAGAATTGCAAGAAACACCTTGACAAATAGTAATGATTACTATATAATAATTATATGAATATAAATATCAATTACGGAATAGTAAAATAGCAGCTCATTTGTTTCCTTGACAAGGTAAGAAAATAAGATTATATTAAAAAGCGGTCCTTTAAATAAAAAATAAATATAAAAGGAGGAAAAATAAAATGATCAGAAAAGCAAAAGAAAATTTAAGTCTAGTACTAAAACATATTAAGCATCAATTTAAAAGAATCAGCAGCAAATACAAAGGGAGCAAATCAATATTATTATTTCCTATTATAGGGCTTCTTTCCCTTTTATGGGTAATTATAAGGGTAGGAACAAAGCCCAGCCGACTGAGATATCCCTGTATGAAAGTTGCCGTGCCGACTGCTACAACTTTTATGGCATATATCATCGCGATATTTACCTCACTCTTTTCGTTTCGTAAAGCCAAAGAAAAATTGCGTGAGTCTAGATACTCTCTCGGGATAATACTTCTTTTAATCAGCATAGCGGGCGGAACATTTTTAATATTACATACGAATAAATACGCCTACGCGCAGATTCCCATTTATAAAACCAGAGTTCTTGAGGCAAACGAACCCATGGGAGAGGAACAAGGTATTTTTCCCGGAAGGGTTGTGTGGGTCCATGATGCTGACGCGACAAATGAAGACTGCAATCCGGGACAATATGGTGACGGATGGTTTCTTGATAAAAATAATAACCAGGCTGTAATAGATGCTATGCTCGATACAGCTGTAAAGGCGTTATCAGGCGAAAACAATGTCGCCGATGCGTGGGACGCTTTTTTCAGGTCTAATAATTCCAACAGAGGTAAAGCCGATACCGGATACGTGTCAGGCGAGATAATATTTATAAAAGTTAACAGAACCAGTACTTATTCTATTGGCCCTAATTTTGAACCGTGGGTTTATGGCGTCTCAGAAACATCACCTCATGTGATCTTAGCCCTTTTAAAGCATTTAGTGAATGAAGTCGGCGTTGCGGAGGAAGATATCTATATTGGTGACCCGATGAAGCATCTCTACAATCATGATTATGACCTCTGGCACGGGGAATTTCCCGATATTCATTATCTGGACCATGATAGAGACTATGGGGGAAGAGAAATAGCCGAAGTGGGCAATTCGGTGATTCATTATTCTGACCGGGGCGCAATTCTTCGTGAGTCGGCGGGCTCGCACGACCCTGGGGCGGGAGATCCTATTTATGATGATCACTTTTACGCAGTGTTTGATTCTTGCGATTACCTTATAAATGTTCCCACCTTAAAGGGACATATGAGAGCGGGAGTTACTATGTTCGCCAAAAACCATTTTGGTTCCCAAACACGGGAGAGTGCCATGCATCTCCATATGGGTCTTGTTAATCCGGATGAACTCCTTAGTACCGGCGTTGAAAGACCTGGTTATGGAAAATATAGAATTCAGGTAGATTTAATGGGCTGGGAATTAATTCGAGAGAAGAATTTGATCTTCTTAATGGATGCCCTATGGTCGGCAGGCAAAGAACTCGGTACTCCCGATAAATGGCAAATCGCTCCATTCAACAATGACTGGAGTTCTTCAATATTTATTTCTCAAGATCCTGTAGCAATCGAATCTGTGGGCTTTGATTTCTTAAGAACTGAATATACAAGTGAGAGACACCCTGACCTTACTTTTGTTCAAATGGAAGGCGTAGATGACTATTTGGAACAGGCTGCAGATTCTGCAAACTGGACCGATAGCATTCCTTTCTACGACCCTGAAGAAGACGGAAGTGCTATACCTTGGAGCCTCGGAGTTCACGAACACTGGAATAACGCAACAGACAGACAATATTCAAGAAATCTCGGTGAGGACTATGGTATTGAACTGGTATCAATCCTTTCTGACCAGGGCGGAGTAGCGGAAGATAAAGAGATACTGGCAAAGCCAAAATTATACCAAAATTCACCCAACCCCTTCAACATTTCAACATCCATAAAATATAATATCCATCAAACGGCAAGAGTTGTACTAAAAATTTACAACATTATGGGGCAAGAAACTAAAACTCTTGTAAACGAAACACAACTTCCGGGCTCATACTCGGTTAATTGGAACGCAATTCAGGACAATGGTTCTAAAGCACCAAATGGTGTTTATATTTATAGGCTAAGAGTAATCACAGAAGATAAAGAATTTGAAGACGCGGATAGAATGATTTTGATCAGGTAAAAAGTAAAATAAGGAGGTTATTGTGCGGATTAAAACAGTATTAAGTGAAAGCGAAATTCCAAAACAGTGGTATAACCTTGCAGCCGATTTACCAAATCCCCTACAACCACCGCTCGGTCCGGACGGAAATCCTATTACACCGGAAATGCTTGCCCCTGTCTTCCCTATGAATTTAATAGAACAGGAAGTCAGTCAGGAAAGATGGATAGATATTCCTGAAGGAATACTAAACATTCTTTACAAATGGAGACCAACACCGCTGCATCGGGCTAAGGCTTTAGAAGACTATCTGGGCACTCCGACAAGGATATATTATAAAAACGAAAGCGTTTCACCTCCGGGAAGTCACAAGCCTAACACTGCAGTTGCACAAGCATGGTACAACAAAGAATTCGGAATAAAAAAATTAACAACCGAAACGGGTGCGGGACAGTGGGGAAGCGCTCTTGCTTTCGCCTGTTCAATTATCGGTCTTGGATGCAAAGTTTATATGGTAAGAATAAGCTTCGACCAGAAACCTTACAGAAAAACCATGATGCAGACCT
>CAZQNI010000126.1:0-5244 GCA_964594255.1 uncultured bacterium
ACAGCTGAGGATGTTGTCTTTACAGTTGAACAGATACTTAGTAGTAAGAATAATTCTCCACTAGCACAAAAACTAAATTATATTGAGAGTGTGGAAGCTCTTAATTCAAGACAAGTTAGATTTACTTTAAAACAGGTGTACGCCGGTGAATTGCAGAGTACAAATATTTATCCAATTCCAAAGCATATTTTAGAAAAGGAAGAAAACCTCACAGATTGTGATTTTAATTCTGATCCGGTGGGTTCAGGACCTTATAAAATGAAAGAATGGAATAAAGGTAAATGGATCGAATTAACCGCCAATACTGATTATTTTAGAGATAGAGCTCCTGTGGATAGAATGATTTTCTATACCCCTTCTTCTATGGGTGAGCTTTTAGCTGAATTGGAAGAAGGGAATATTGATGTGGCTTTCGATATGCCTCCAGGGAATGATTACGATGCTTTGAATTCTTATAAAAAAGTTCTTTCACCGGGAAAATCTTATACGTATATTGGTTGGAATATGGAACGTTTTTCCGATAAGAAAATCAGGCAGGCTTTCAGTATTGCTATAGATCGAAGGAAAATAATTTCCGAAGTTCTGGAGAATTATGGCCAAATAGTCAATGGTCCAATAACTCCGGAACATTGGGCTTATAATCCTGATTTAAAAGGGATTAGGGAAGATAAAGAAGGTGCGGTTGGCTTAATTGAGCAGCTTGGTTATTCCAAAAGAAGAGGGCGAAGTTATTATCAGGGATTGAATGTAACAATACTTGTGGAGGAAGGAAACGCTGTAAGAGGAAAAGTAGCTGAAAGCATTGTTTCGGATCTTAGAAGTGTTGGAGTTCAGGCTTCGACCGTGACCCTTGCCAGTTTAGAGTTTATCAATCGTTTATTTAAGAAAGACTTCGATGCTTATATAATGGGATGGGATGTTGAGAAAGAGTTTAATCCATTCCAGATATGGGGTTCTAATGGAATGTACAACTTTGTTGGTTATAAGAATGCAAGGGTGGATAGCCTTATTGTGGAAGCTCTTCTGTCTCTCGATAGAGAGAAAGCAAAAAAAGCCTGGTATGAATTCCAGGAAATAATCAGGGATGATTTACCATATACTTTTCTTTATGCACCTCAGGAAATAACTCTAGTTAAGAAAAATATTCAAGGTATTCAAGAGGAAGATAAAAGAGCGGTTATTTCTTTTGTTGATGAATTATGGTTCAGGCAAGTTCCCTCCAGTGTTGTCGAACTCGCTTCGCTTGGTGAAAGTTATAAAAAATCTGGAGAAGAAGAAAGGAGAACAACAAGGGCAAGAGGAGAAGCGCTCAGAGCAGAAGAAATACTTCAGGCTACCGCTGCTCCTCAGGTGCCTGAGAGAAGACCTGCCACCACTACCTCAGGCGCGAGGGAGACTCGAACGACTGAAGTTGCTGAGGGAGAAACTTCTTCGGAAGAGGAGGAAGAAGCTGAACTTCCTAAGTTTGTGCCTCATGAAGTTCCTCCTAAACCTTTGAATCTTGACAAGGTACCGTTCACTTATCCGGAAGTAGCCAAGACTCTTGGGCTAAGCGGTACTGTTTATCTGCAGTTATGGATAGATGAAAAAGGAAATGTTACTAATGTGACTCTTATCAGGTCGGTCCATCCTATTCTGGATAAAGTTGCTGTAGAAAATGCGAAAAAGTTAAAGTTCTCACCAGCAAGACAGGGAAATAAAGCAGTTGCTGTTCCTCTTTCTTTCCCGGTTCGTTTTCAGCAGTAAACTGGAATTAGGTATTAAGTTAAAGGGCTGACCGCCGACGGCTGACTGCAGAAAGAACAAAAAATAAAAAAAATTGTACATATAGTACCTGCAGGCAATACATGTAAAAAGTCGATTATTGGATTTAAATCTTTTTTTATAGAAATAGATTAAAAGAGGAAATAGTTTATAATGGGAAAAATCATAAGATTTGGCGTTTCCATGGATAAGGACCTTATCGGTAGATTTGATCGACTTATAGAAGAGGAGGGTTATGTAAACCGCTCCGAGGCAATAAGAGATTTAATCAGGGAAAGACTTGTAGAGAAGGAGTGGAAGGAAAAAGATGAAGTTTGCGGAGGTATTCTGCTTGTTTATGATCATCATAAACACAACCTTACTGAAAAGATAACCGAGATCCAGCATCATTTTTACAAACTTGTTATTTCTACTCAGCATATACACATGGACCATGATAATTGTATGGAAATAATTAGTATTAGAGGAAAAGCTAAAGAGATTTACAAGTTTTTCAATAAATTGCGCGCAACAACAGGCATAAAACAGTGCAATATAATAAAAGCGACTGTGGGTGATAAGATAAAATAAATCGTAACACTATCAGTAAACTCCTATTTTTTTAAAAAATATCTTATATTTTTTTGTTTTCCTTGAAAATCAAATATTAAAGATTAAAAAGCAAAATCACAAATAAAAATGCAAAAACTAAAAAATGATAGCACGCAGATTTACGTAGATTAAATAGGATTTTTTATTTGTTGTTTTTTTAGTTTATTTTTGAACTTTGATTTGTAATTTTCCATTTTGATATTTAATTTTTACTATTGTTTTTTAGTAGTTTATTCGCTTTTTCTTTTATTTCTTCGTAGATTTCTTTTACGGGTAATCCGGTTTTCTTAGCGAGTTTTTCGCAAGAATCGAGTTCGGGAGAAGTGTTAACCAACTTTCCTTTCAAATAGGCAATTTTTACTTCTGCTTCGCCAAATTTGGTTTTTATTTTTTTAGTCTTTCTATCTAATTTTCTTCTTTCGATAGAATGAATTCTAATACCGATTGTGGTTGTTTCTCTGAAAAGAATATCCGATAAGATATCGATATCTTTTTCTTCGCAGAGTATTGATAATTTAACTCCCCCTCGTCCCTTTTTCATTTGGATCGGCGTTCTGAAAACATCAAGTGCTCCAGCTTTAAGAAGTTTTTTCTCAACCGAAGGGAAAAACTCGGGATTCATATCGTCAATATTTGTTTCGAGAAGTACTTCGTTCTCGGAATATTTTTTTGTTTTAATTCCTATTATTGCTCTTAAAAAGTTTGGGCTTTCTTTAAATTCTTTTGACCCGAAACCAATGCCTATATTCTCTATCTTCATTTCGGGCATTGTGAATGAGTGAGCAAAATGTTTTACGAATAGTGCTCCGGTAGGAGTTACCAGTTCACTATTGATTCCGGACGAATAAATTGGAGCCTTGCTTCTTTTAAGAAGTTCGGCGGTTGCCGGAACAGGGAGAGGCACCCTGCCATGTTCTATTTTTGTCGAGCCTGTCCCAACGTTTATTGGAGAGAAATATATCTTATTTACGTTTAATAATTCGATGGCGATTGCAGCTCCCACGATATCGGCTATTGAATCTATAGCGCCAAGCTCGTGGAAATGGATTTTCTCTTTTGATACTCCATGGATTTCGGCTTCGACTTCTGCGAGTTCCTCGAACATTTTTTTGCTTTTTTCTACAATCCCTTTATTTAATTTAGAATTATCCAGCAGTTTTTTGATATCTTTTAAGTGCCTTTCTTTTTCGCTTTTCTTTGATATTTTCACCTTAAATTTTTTGCCGGTAAAACTTCCTCTTTTTTCTTTACTTATTCTTATTTTAGCCTCGGAAGGCAAGATTTTAGATATTTTATTTATAAATTTCTTCTCATCTATTCCCAGGTCAACAAGAGCGCCTAAAAACATATCACCGCTTATTCCTGAGAAACAATCTATATATAGAATTCTTTCGTTTGGGTTATTCATTTGTTCTCCCAAGTATTTTTTTTATAATCGCTGCAGCAAAAAATCCGGCACTGTAGCCGTTGTCTATGTTAACGACGCTTATGCCCGGTGCGCATGAGTTTAACATTGTCAATAAAGGAGCGATGCCTTTAAAACTTGCGCCGTAGCCTACAGAGGTAGGGACAGCAATTATTGGAGTATCGACAAGCCCGGCTACCACGGAAGGAAGAGCCCCTTCCATTCCGGCAATTACTATTAAAATGTCTGCTTCTTTAAGTTTGTTTCTTATACTTAAGACCCTGTGTATTCCTGAAACTCCTACATCAAAGATTGTTTCCACTTCTATACCCATAGACCTTGCCGTTATTTCGCTCTCTCTTGCTATGGGGATATCCGAAGTTCCACCTGTAATTATTATTATCTTCCCGACTGTTTTTGTGGGGAATTTTCCAATAAAAGCAAGGCTTGCTTCGGGATAAATTTTTGCTTCGGGATAAGCCTTTTTTATTTTATTAAGTGATTCTTCGGTAACTTTTGTGGCTAAAACACTGGAATTATTTTTCATTTTTTCTATGATTTGTATTATCTGTTTGGGTGTTTTACTCATACAGTAAATAGCCTCGGGAGCACCCATTCTGAGTTCTCTGTGTGAATCGATTTTCGCAAAACCTAAGTCCATGAAAGGTAAGTTTTCAAGCATTGTTAGCGCTTCTTTTATACTTTTGTTACCTTTCTTAACTTCCTCAAGTAACTTTTTTATTTTGTTTTTATCCATTTTCAATACCTGTATCCATACTTCCGCTTCTGTACCCTTCGATGTCAAGAGTTATATAGTCATACCCAATTTTTTTGAATTCTACGATTATGCTTTTTCTGTGGGACAGGAGCTTATCGAAATCTTTTTCGGGAACTTCGATTCTTGCTATTTTACCATGATGTCTAACACGAAGTTGTTTAAAAGTCTTAGTTGCTAAAAGATTTTCTGCCATCTCCACCTTTTTTAAATCCTTTTTTGTAAGTCTTGTTCCGTAGGGGAAACGTGTAGCAAGACATGTAAAAGAGTTTTTGTTGTAGCTTGACATATTCAGCTTCCTGCTTAATTTTCTTATATCTTCTCTTGTAAATTTCGCTTCTAATAGAGGGCTTTTGACGCCGAGTTCTCTTATAGCTTTAAATCCGGGACGATATTGCCCTGTATCTTCTATGTTTGTTCCTTCGGCTACCTCATTTATTCCTTCTTTTTTTGCTATTTTTTTTAAGTTTTTCAGTAATATTTTTTTACAGAGATAACATCTATTGGTTGGATTTCTTGTTAAATTGCTTTCATAAAGTATTGGAATTTCAAGACTTTCCCATCTGGCACCAATATTTTCAGCTATACTTTTTGCTTCTGTAATTTTCTTTTCAGGGATAAATTCTGATTTTACAGTAACGGCAAGGACCTTATCAAACCCTAAGAAATCTATAGCTGCTTTTAAAAGAAAACTACTGTCAGAGCCGCC
>CAZQNI010000127.1:0-5231 GCA_964594255.1 uncultured bacterium
GGGAAAAGACATGGGACTTATTTAATAATAAGTTCTCATATAGTTATTATGATAACTTCTGGATGTGTATAGGGAGCGATGCTCAAGTTACAACTCTGAGAAACCTTGCTTTTTCGTTATTCACTTTCGGCGAGGAGGTCTTGTCTGGTATATATCCCGCCCTGGATGACGGTAAAATAACAGAACCTGTCCGGGAAACACTTGAAATGCTTGAATCGCTTTTTAATAAAGTTATAATATACACTGAAGACGAGAACCTTTTTCTTAATGTAGCCCCTAATTTAATAGAAAATCAAAAGTTGATTTATCAAAAATTGGGTAATTATGACGAAGGACTTCAATTCGTAAATTCTTTTCTTCGGATAAAAGATGTTCCAAGGCTTCGTTTACTGAGGGGAGAGTTACTAATAATGAAGGCAAAAAACACCGGGAATTCTGAGGAAGCAAAGAAAATGCTGGCTATGGCAGAGGAAGAGTTTAGCAGTTTGTTTTCCTTGAAAAGATGGAAGCCGTTTGTTTATAAAGGTTTTGTCGAGATATATGTTTATTCGTGGGAAGAAGAAAAACTTGAAAGTGTAGTGGATGAATTAGTGGAGGATCAAAGAACGTTTACCACTGTCTTCATGCTTTTAGAAAGAGAAGATGTTGAAAGCGCAATCGAGCTGATAAAAAGGGTGAAGACCAGATTCCCCGCCGATAAACATCTCGATGAAGTTTTGGATAGTTTGGAAGTGAGAAGACATTAGGGGTTGGGATTTAGGGTTTAGGGTTTAGTTCGTCGTTTGTGGTTAAAGACGACCGCCGTCTTCGGTCATGAGTATTTTTTTGACTGGTGACTCATGACTCAAGACTGTGCTCTCTGTGAGTTCCGTGGTTCCCCTGTGAGAATCCCTTACTTGACATTATAAAAATAATCCCTATAATTTTTTTTAAATCAACTCAAACGAAAGGGGGGATTACGAAAAGGATATTCATCTTAACTGTTTTTAACCTGTTTTCCGCTTTTTTTCTGCCGGCGGATAACTTGCTTGTTAACCCGGGATTTGAATTTTGGACAGAGGACGCCCCTGATAACTGGGCATATGAATCAGGTATTACTGTTTTCAGGGAAGATGGAATCGTCCACGGGGGCAGTTTCAGCCTGAAAGATTCTCTTACCACGCAAAGCAACGCCGATGTAATAAGCGACCCTGTGAAAATTTCTCCGGGAGCGCCGTGCACGCTCAGGGTATGGGTTTATGACAACGATCCTGCCGGCCGGCTCAGGCTGGCAGCTTTCTGGAATTCCGGCGATAATGATTTTGGACCCTATTCGATCGACAGCACAAATTGGCAGCAGCTGGAGATGATGGCAAACGCTCCTTTAAATACCGACTCGGCAAGATTTGGTATAAGAGCATACGATGTAAACAAGAATTGGGATGGCGACGCTGTTTTTTATATCGATGACGCGGAATTCATAACCACTACCTATCCCCTACCTGTCTTCATTAAAAGAATCTGGCATAAACCCACTCATCCCTCACAAAATGACGAACAAAAAATCTTCGCAGAAATAATCGATGACGGCGATATAACGGACGACTCGCTTTATTACACAATTAATAATTCAGTTTTTTATACAGCTGTTTCTAATTCCTCGATCAACGGAGATACATTATTCTTTAATATTCCGTCTCAGTCGGAAGGCGATACCGTTTTTTATTATTTATGGGTAAAAGACGATAACGACTCAATTGCAGTTTCCGATACAAACGCGTATTACGTGGGTAATAAAGGAATAGTAATCAATGAAATCTGCTACGATACCCCGGGAGCCGATACCGCCTGTTTCGTGGAATTATACGGACCCTCCGGGGCTTCTCTGAACGGAATAGAAATAGTGGGAGTAAACGGCTTAAACGGCAAAGATTATGATAATATCGATCTCACAGGCTATTCTATACCTCCCGATGGTCTCTTTGTTATCGCGCAGGATAGCAGTGTACCAAATTTTGATACGATTACGGCAAAAACCGATTTCCAGAATGGTCCCGATAACATAGAACTTAGATTCAACGGAATAACAATAGACGCACTGGGATACGGAAGCGGCGATTTTGAATTTACCGGCGAAGGATTACCGGCTCCGGATATAGCAAATACCAACAGTTTATGCAGATATCCTGACGGCAATGACACGGACAATAACATAAACGATTTTACGGAAACTTATCTTAAATCTCCCGGAGAAAAAAACACCTCCGGCATTGAAGAGGTTTACGCAAAAATGCCTTTCCATTTAGACTTTTCGCCCATTATGTCAGAAACTCGAAAAGAATTCGTTCTAGACGTCAGAAAAAAAGGAGCCGTAAGCTTTTCAATATACAATATTTTGGGTCAAAAGATTTTCGGATTAAAAAAAGATTTTTCAAATCCCGGCAAATACAAAATCGAATGGAATACTCAAGGGGTTTGTCCTGGTATATATTTCTGTAGTTTGCGTCGAAAAAAAATACATTTAACCGAGAAAATTCTAATAGTAAAGTAGATAGCTATAACGATTTTTCTTCTATTGGGGTCACCTATAAACCCTGAATTTATCATTATAACAAATCCTATCCAAATTACACATTTTAGTCCGGAACATATTTGTGTAATTTGTGAATCTTCTTAAAAACAACAATATACTTTTTTTCTCTGCCTGCCCTATGGAATAGGAGCCCATCCTGAAACAACTTCTATTCCACTGGGCTTGCCCTGCTTGCCCCGTAGGGAAGAATGACTGTATCGGGGTAGGGAGGAACGACTGTACCAGGGTGTGCTTTGTGGTAAAGAATTGAATATTACGGACAGATTTAAACTTGACTTTAGTTATATGTTTGGTAAAATTAAAATAAAAGGAGGATTCTGTGAGTATAAAACTTGAAATACCTGAAGTTAACCTAAAAGAAGAGGATATAAAAACTTTTCTGGCTACTAAACTTTTTGAAGACGGGGTGGTTTCTTTAGGGAAAGCTTCTGAAATAGCCGGGTACTCGGAAAGGACCTTTACTGAGATTCTTCTTCGCAAAGGGATTTCTCCAATAAGGTATGAAAATATAAAAATAAAAGAAGAAACCGCGAATGCTTAAAAAGAAAGTAATTGTTGATACATCTTGCTTAATTGCCCTAGATAATCTCAAGATTATTGACGTTCTTTGTGACTTGTACGAAGAAGTTTTAATAACTCAAGGAGTTTTAAAAGAATTCGGGAAGATAAATTTAGGATGCGTAAAAGTGAAGAAGGTAAGGGAGCCTCTTTTAAAACTTCTTGAAAGAAAACTCAACCTGGGTGTTGGGGAAGCTGAAGTAATAACCTTCGCATTCAGTAATAACTATACTGCAGTCATCGATGATATTATGGCGAGAAATGTTGCCAGAGATCTCGGAATAAAACTTACTGGAACCATAGGTATTCTAATTAAAGCAGAGGAATCAAATTTGATAGAATCCGCTTATATTAAAGCTAAAGAGTTAAAAGACAAGGGATTCTATTTACCCGAAAAACTCCTCAAACAGCTAAAACGAATCAAAAAATGAAAGTTTTAGTGATTAAAGTATTATAACAACAAAAAAAATCCTGCAGATCCGCGTTGATCTGTGTCCTATTCTTATTCCTTATAATAATTCTCCCTCCAATGTCCGACGAATGCTGCGAGGGGAACTTTGTTTTCTTCGAAATAATTTTTTAATAATTCCACAAACTTTTCCATCTTTTCCCTGTCTTTCAAATACTCGTGACTTTCCGGAAATTTATTTTTTAAAATCTTTTTAAAATTTTCTCCTCCGAGACGGGTATTCAGGACTTCTATTAGATAATAATTTACTATTCCTTCGGTTTTCTTTAAGACTTTTCTTACTTCTGTAAGTTTTGGAATAACGGGACTGATAAAACAGAAGGTGTTTATTCCTTCTTTATTTAATTTCTTCAACGCTTTGATCCTTCTCTCGTTGGATGGTGCATGGGGCTCTAGAATTTTTCTCACTTTTTCCGGAAAACAATTTACAGTTAACCCAACGTTTGCGTTTTTAAATTTTTTGAGGATATCTATATCTCTTAAAACCAAATCGGACTTGGTGAGAATCGAGAGGTTTGTATTATCTTTGTCCATATTTTCGAGAACTCTTCTACTGAGCATAATCTCTTTCTCAAGGGGCTGATATGGGTCTGAAACCGAACTCATCGATATTTCTCCATCCACTTTTTCTCTTGCGAGCTCCGGGGCGTTTGTCTTTACCTCAATCCACGTTCCCCACTGCCCGTATTCTTTCCATCTGCTCATGTAACGGGCATAACAGTAAGAGCATCTGTGTCCGCAACCTACGTACTGATTAATTGTATATTTTATGCCGGGAAGTTTTGTTCTTGTGTATATCGATTTTGCTTTTCTCTCGATAATTTTCATAGTTAAAATATAGAGTGTTTCTTATTTTACTCAAGTGGCAACTAACAAGGGAAAAGATTAACCACAGAGACCACAAAGTACACAAAGATTTTGTTTTTCTACTCAACTATTTGACTATTTTACTAAGATTTATAGAATCTACGAACTGAACAGTACTATAGAGTGCAGGAACTGATGGTAAAAAGGTTGAAGACTACAGTAATAATCCGGTTTGTTTTGTTTTTCTTCTGTCTTTTCCAGTTCGGCGGTCTTTCCCGTTTCTGCGTTCAGAACCTGTATAGTCTGGTTTCGAATTTTTTCTCCGGTCTTTTCCGTTTCGACGATCCTTACCGCTTCTTCTATCTGTTCCGGTATATAGGGGAGAGATCATCTTTTTGTTTTTCTGTAGTTCTTTTTTATCCATCTATTCTATTGCCTCCTGTTAAGATTAGGCGGATTGAATTTTATGTTCTAAAAATAATAGCAAAATATACGGAAAGTCAACCCCAAAAAAGAATTTACCACAGAGTACACAGAGAAAAAAACGCACAGAGAACACAGAGATTTTAGGTTGTTTAAAAACCCACCCACCACTCCAAATTATTCTCACACAAAGAACACAAAGACACAAAGATTTCTCTGTTTATCCCCCAACATCCCTATTTTAACAACAAATAGCACAAACTACACAAATGAATTAACGATAGTTATTTTTTGTAAAAAATAGAATTTTTTTGTTTTTATTTGTGCTATTTGTGTGATTCGTTGTTTCTCTTCTTTTGTTTTGATTTATAATTTTACATTTTTATTTGTCATTTTGCTTTT
>CAZQNI010000128.1:0-5226 GCA_964594255.1 uncultured bacterium
GGCGGGTATCAAAAGGTTTTTTCAACTATCTTAGATGCCAATACAACAACTTTTATTGCCGCTATCATATTGTTCTATTTCGGAACCGGTGCTATAAAGGGGTTTGCCGTAACTTTGTCTATCGGTCTTGCCGCAAGTTTCTTTACCGCTATCTTTATCACGCGAAATCTCTTCGAGTTTTGGATATTAAAAGGTTTAAAAAGCCTGCCGATGTTGAGCTTCTTTAAGGAACCGAATTACGATTTCTTGAAGATGAAAAAATTCACTTTTATTATTTCAGGTGTATTAATCCTTAGCGGAATAATTTCAATCTTCATACACGGCGGACTGAAATACGGTGTTGATTTTACAGGAGGGTATATTCTTGAAGTACAGTTCCAAGGAGAGCCTGTTTCCTCCGAGGAAATGAGAGCCGCTCTTGCTACGGTTGGCTTTGATAAGGCAACGTTGCAGAAGGAGAGAGAAGCGAATCTTTTCATGATAAAGGTACAGGAGAACGAAGGGAACCCCTTAGAAGAACTTAAGGCTACTTTGAAGGAAAACTTCTCCGATAGGAAGATTGATTTCCCAAGACAGGAGCTTGTTGGTCCCGCAATTTCGAGAGGTCTTCAAACAAGAGCTGCCTGGGTTGTATTGTTAGGTATGATAGGTATTCTTATTTACGTTTCGATCCGCTTTACTTTTCGATTTGGGGTTGCAGCTGTAATAGCTTTGATTCACGATCTTCTGGTGACGGGAGGTATACTTTCAATAACCAATACAGAGTTTAGTATTCCAATAATTGCGGGACTTCTAACTATACTTGGTTATTCTATAAATGACTCGATCGTAATTTCGGACAGGATCAGAGAAAACACAAAGCTGATGAGGGGCAAGCCTTTCGGTGAGATAATAAATTCATCCATAAATCAGACGTTAGCGAGGACAATAATAACATCTATTACAACTTTGTTCGTCCTTATTTCGCTATTTTTCTTCGGTGGAAGAATACTTCATGGTTTTTCTCTAACTCTTCTTGTTGGAGTTGTAATTGGGACATATTCCTCGATTTTTATTGTCGCTCCAATCGTTGCTGAATGGGAGAAGAAGTATCCTTCAAGGAAAAGATAATGGATAAGACAAGACATTTCAAACCGGGAGAGGTTTTGATTTCGGAAGGCGATATACCTAAAGAAATGTTCTTGATAAGGAAGGGAAGAGTCAGGATAACAAAGAAAGAAAAGTGGATAACCGATCTGAAAACGGGAGATTTTTTAGGTGAAATGGGCGCTCTTGACAGACACCCGAGGAGTGCGACAGCTGTTGCTATTGAAGACACAACGGTTTCTGTTCTGGCAGTTGAAGAACTGGAAGAAAAATTACAAGAAAACCCTATGGTTTATCATCTCGTTAAATCCCTGATAAAAAGGTTGAGAGAAACAGATAGGAAGTTGTATACTTAGAATGAGATTGGGTGTTAATGTCGATCATATTGCCACAATAAGAGAAGCCCGTGGAACAAATTATCCGGATCCGGTAGAAGCAGCCCTTCTCGCCGAATCGGCTGGTGCGGACGGTATAACCTGTCATATAAGGGTAGATAGAAGACACATAAAAGAGAGGGATATAAAAATATTAAGAGAGCTTGTAAAGACCCATCTCAACGTAGAATGTTCGCTGGATAAAGAAATCGGGGCTTTTCTAAAATCCGTTAAACCCGATTGGGTCTGTCTTGTGCCCGAACGTCCCGAGGAAATAACCACCGAGGGTGGGCTGGACTTAAGGAAAGTTTCTAAAGAGGTAGGGGAGGCTACTGAAGAGTTCAAACGCTCTGGTATAAAAGTTACATTCTTCATAGAACCGGATAGCAAAATAGTAGAACTTTCCTCTAAGCTTGGGGCAGATGCTGTAGAATTAAATACAGGAAGCTGGTGTGAAAACCCTACCTCAAATAAATTTAGAAAAATCGAAGAAGCTACCCAGGTAGGCATAACGCTGGGTCTTGAGGTTCATGCCGGCCATGGTTTAAACTTGCAAAATGTTGGTTATATCGTCGAGATCGAAGAAATTAGCGAGTTAAATATCGGTCATTCAATCATTGCCCGTTCTCTTATAGTGGGAATTGAAAGAGCCGTTTCTGAAATGAAAGAAAGGATTTTACTCGGAGTATAAAGCGGCAAAGCCGCTAAAATGCAAAAATTAAATATCAAAATGGAAAATGGCAAATTAAAGTTCAAAAATAAATTTCAACACAGATAAACAAAATTCAAACCACAACCTCAAATATTTTGACAGAATTAACAAGATTTGTAAAATTTTAAAAAGAGTTGAATGGTTGAGAGGTTAAAATAAAAAAACAATAAAGTTGGATTATACCAAGGCCCTCAAGTATCTCTCTTCCCTGGTCGACAGGGAAAAAAAAGGCAGCAAAAAGTACAAGATTTCCTTAAGAAAATTTAGAGAAGATTTAAAAAAATTCGGTAATCCCCAAAAAAAATTAAAAGGGTTTTTGATAGGAGGGACAAAAGGCAAAGGGTCAACTGCTTATATTGTAGAATCAATTTGCAGGAATGCGCACTTCAAAACCGGTCTTTTTACTTCTCCCCATTTAATCTCTTATAGAGAGAGGATAAAAGTAAGTGGGAAACCTATTACCAGAGCTAAGTTTGCCTCACTTATAGAAGAAATATCAGAAAGTAATACCAAACTGTCTGTATTTGAAACTTTAACAACTATGGCTTTTCTCCTGTTTTTAAGGGAAAGTGTAGACTATTCTATTTTCGAGGTTGGACTCGGAGGGAGATTAGACGCAACAAATGTCTTTGAGCCGGATGTTTCAATAATAACGTCTATAAGCTTTGACCACACTGCGATACTCGGGACAAAGCTTTCAGAAATAGCAGGGGAAAAAGCGAAGATTTTAAGAAAGGATAAAATAAATATTTCAGCTCCTCAAGATAAAGAAGTTGAAGAAATATTAAAGGAAGAAGTGGACGGAAATATAGAATTCGTGAAGAAATATAAAGTAATCTCATTAGATGAAAACGGAACTGTTTTTAAATTAAACGGAGAAAAAATAGCCACCAGTTTAATGGGAGAAGTTCAGGCTTTAAATTCTTCTCTGGCAATAACTGCCTGTGGAAGAATAGGAATTAATTTAGGTAAAGAAAAACTCAATGAAACTTTACTGAATTTAGAAATACCCGGGCGTTTTCAGATTTTAAGAACCAACCCGTATATAATTCTTGACGGAGCGCATAATGTTGCCTCGGTTAGAGCTTTAAAGAAAACAATTAAAGAAATTTATAATAAGAAAGTTCTGATTGTTTTCTCCTGTTTATCCGATAAAGATGTTAAAGGAATGCTCATGGAATTAAAACCCATAGTTAAAAAAATTTATCCCACCGAAATACCATATCCCAGGAAAACACCACTTAATGAGATAAGAAAAACTATACTGGAAACAGGTATGGAAATGGCTGATACAACGGGTGTGATAGAAAAAGACATAAAAACTGCGGTCAAAGAGGCTTCAAATTCTGATATAATTATTGTAACCGGTTCTTTTTACCTCGTTGGGGAAGCCTTAAAGAAAATTAAAAATTAAATATCAAAATGAAAAATTTTAACAAAGAAGTCAGAAGCCGGAAGTTAGAATACAGAATCCCTAGCCATCACCTCTTAATTAGCCACGGGTTTACACGGATTTTTAGTTGTTCTCTCTATACTCTAAATCCCAATAATTGCTGAACTGATTAATTCGTTTCGCAAATTTCACAAATCGGAACCTCGTTGTTACCATTTCTATCTATTATATAATAATGTTGAGATGTGTGTCCAATAAAATGCAACCCGTCTGTCGACCATTTCTCAGCGATAAAATCTATAGTGTCTACTGTTGAATCACTGAGAATATTAAATACAATTGTAAACCCACCAACATGTGTCTGACACAAAATTAAATTACTATCTATGGGACCCCAGTCAATAAGATTAAAACTGGAATAAAATTTTACTGAATCTCCATTAAGATTCGAAATGTGGGTTCCGAAAGTTGTATATGCAATCAATGTATCATCCGGACTCCACTGGGGATCCCATGGTAAAGTGCCCGAAATTATCTGATGATCATTTCCTCCATCTCTGTCCATTATCCATATTCCCTGATTGCGTTTTTCATATACAATTCGTGTTGCATCGTGAGATAAATCGGGATCGGTGCCTTCTCCAACTCTCTGTAAACCTGAGCCATTTTTTCTTACCACCCAGATGTTATAATCTTCGTCAGCAAATACGACCCAATCTCCTGCAGTAGAAAGACCATAAACTTGACCATCCGTAAGCAAAAGTCCCTTATTTTCCGTTCCTGTTCCATCACTGTTTATTTCATGTAACCATGTACTATCGCATACAAGTTCTCTTATTAAGTCATTATCTTTATCTACTTCCCATGTTTCCTTTACCTTTAAGAAAATCACTTTTCCATCTGATGTCCAGTCGTGCGATCCATAACAGATGCGCTCCACATAAGTGATTTTTTCGCAACTAACTATAAATACAATTATTAAGCTAATTAATATCCATATTTTCCTCATATATCCTCCAATTTTTACGCTTTCGGCTCTCCGCTTACGGTTTTCCGCTTTCTCTATACCCTTTTATCATTTTATCAACACAATCTTTTTGCTTTCCTCATTTCCCTTAACACTGATAAAATATATTCCGGATGAGATTCCCTTTCCGCCGAATTTTAGCATTTTTTCCGATTGTACATCCGGATATTCTTTTCCCATTCTTCCCGTAACATCCCGAACGATTACGGTTCCGGATGTATTTCCTTTATATGCAAAATTTATAGAGTTGACTGCGATATTCGAAGGAATGACAAGATAACCGGCTGTATTTTCTTCCAACGGCTCCGGATTTGTTTCTTTTATGGCGGACAAGCTTGGGCAACGAATGATATAAAGCCCATCAGAACGGTCTGTTACATAGATAAGATTGTTTGCCGGAGAAACATCACAAACACAGTCTTCTGCAATATAATATCCTACCAATTGAGGAAATATGGGATTTGATATATTTAATATCTGCAAACCATCCGAATAACTTGCAACGTAAGCTATGGTATCTATCACTTGAATATTAAATGCTTCAATTCCCGGATAGCTTCCTATTTCTGTAGGAAAAGAAGGATTCGAAACATTAAGGATTCGAAAATCTTTACTCCCAAAATCTGCAAGGAAA
>CAZQNI010000129.1:0-5185 GCA_964594255.1 uncultured bacterium
CAGACAATGTTGGATTAATGATAAACGCAACTTACCTCAGAGATAGAAATGAGTTGTTAGGCGAGTATCGTGACCATAAATTTGCCGAATTGGGAATTGGACATTTTTCGCACCCAGACGAACATTTTGTTAGAGAAATATACATTGGCGCAGGATTAGGAACAAACTCACTCAAAGAAAATATGCTTTTCCAATCAGAAGCCGCAGAAATCAGTGCCGACTATATTCGACTTTTTATTCAGCCAACTTTCGGGGCGTACACAGAAGGCCTTGAAGGTGGTTTTAGTATGAGGGTATGCTATATTAATTTTTACAAAGTCAATTACTCGAACTTTGATTTTATAAAAACAAGAACTCTTTTTGAACCTGTTGTTTTCATGCGAATCGGGCCTCCGAATCTTAAATTTCAAACACAGTTCGGCTATTCGCTAAGGCCTTTCAAAGACCCTATGGAGTTTTCATTCTTCTATGATGAATTTATCTTTAGCTTTGGTTTTAATATGAGGCTGAATATTAAGTAAATATCCGAATAAATCGAAAATTTCACCCGCTTGACAGAAAAGTTTAATCAAATAACTTATTAGACGAACATGATATCTAATAAAAAACCAATCATTTTAAACTTATAAAATTAGGAAGTATAATGGCTGACAGTATTTTCGAAGATAAGGGTAAAAAACCTGATGAAAAAATGCTGATAGATGCACTCGGCAAAATATACAAATTCTGGGAAGAAATAAAAACAATAAATTAAACAGGAGAAAATAATTGAATAATTCAATAAAAATATTAACACTTCTATTCTTAGTTTCACTAATATATTCCGCATGCCCATGTAGAACAAATAACAACATAATAACAAGCCCCGACAGAAATATCTCCGTTCTTGTCGGTATATCGGAAAATAAAAATGCCTTTTATACTGTTAAATATGAAGGTAAACTCCTCATCGGGCAATCAAGATTAGGTATTACAAGAGAAGATGAAGACTTTTCCGAAAATCTTTCTCTTGATTCAGCATCCAATATCCAGGTCATAAAAGATGATTACGAAATACTGGTAGGAAAAAAGAAAAAATGCTCTTATTTGGGCAACAGAAAAACCCTCCATTTTTCAAATAAAAATGGCGAAAAGATTGATATAATCTTTCAGGTCTCAAATGACGGAGTTGCCTTTAGATATTATTTCCCGCTGAAATCAAACCAGAAGAAAAAAATACTTAAGGAAATAAGCCATTTTGCCTTCTTACCCGGCACAAAAGCATATATCCAGCACATGTCGGAAGCAAAATCGGGTTGGTGCCAGGTTAACCCCTGTTACGAAGAACTTTACGAGCAGGGAATCGAAACAGAAAAAATTGGTTTTAACAATGCCGGATGGGCATTCCCGGCATTGTTTAATTATGGCGAATACTGGATACTCTTAAGCGAAACCGCTCCCAACCGAGACTATTGCGGCTGCCGGCTGCAGCAGGACTCTGCCAGCCGTCAATTTTTTATCGATTTTCCGCAAACCGCAGAAACGATATTTAACGGGGAACTTAATCCTGAATCCCAGCTACCATGGGAAACTCTCTGGAGGATAATAGTAATCGGGAATAGTTTAAATACAATAGTGGAATCGACACTCGGAACCGACCTTGCCGAACCCTCGAAATTGAAAGATATCTCTTTCATAAAACCGGGACAATCTTCCTGGAGCTGGGTACTTTTAAAAGACGATTCCACCGTATATGAGGTACAAAAAAGATTCATCGATTATGCTTCAGACATGAACTGGGAATACTGTCTCATTGATGCAGGATGGGACGAGAAAATCGGTTACGAAAAAATCAAGGAACTTTCCGAATATGCCAGAGCTAAAAATGTAGGCCTGATTCTCTGGTATAATTCAGCAGGGGACTGGAATACAACACCTCTAACCCCTAAAAACAAAATACTAACCCATGAGAGCAGAACACGAGAATTCAAAAAAATCAAAGAAATGGGTATAAAAGGTGTCAAAGTAGATTTCTTCGGTGGCGATGGGCAGTCCGTCATGTCATATTATCAGGACATTTTTGAGGATGCTGCAGAATATGGACTTATGGTAAACTGTCATGGAGCCACCATACCCAGAGGATGGCAGCGTACCTACCCAAACCTTGTAACGGTAGAAGCAATAAGAGGTTTCGAATATGTAACTTTTGGGCAATTTGACGCGGATCACGAGCCTAACCATTCCTGTATGCTACCGTTCACGAGAAACGCCTTCGATCCGATGGACTTTACACCGGTTTGTTTCTCGGAAGTACCCGGTATTAAACGAATTACGTCAAATGCTTTCGAACTCGCATTGTCGGTTATTTTCTACTCGGGCATACAGCATTTTGCCGAAACACCAAAAGGTATGGAGATGGTCCCGGATTATGTTAAAAATTTCTTAAGAGAAATCCCCAACTACTGGGATGACACTAAATTTGTAGACGGTTTTCCGGGTAAGTTTGTCGTTATTGCCCGTAGATGCAACGATACCTGGTATGTAGCCGGAACAAACGGTGAGGAAACAGAAAAAAGTTTAAAATGCAATTTTCCTTTTATCAAAGAAACAAAATCCGGAACCTTAATAACCGATGGTGAAGACACTCGTTCCTTTACCACTAAAAAAATAATCTACACCCCGAATGATCCACTGGAAATAAATATAAAAGGAAACGGAGGTTTTGTTTTAAAATTCGATGATTAAACATCGATTAACAAGGAAATTTTTATAAGGAGATTAGGAAATGAAGAAATACTCGATACTATTTTTTATTGTACTATCTCTTTTAGGGGCCACAAAACTTCCGTATTATAAAGACTCTTCTCTACCGATAGAAAAAAGAATCGATGATCTTTTAAAACGCATGACATTAGAAGAAAAAGTAAGCCAGATTTCTTCTTTTCTGGTTACAGATACAAATGCCTTTGATGATAATGGAAATTTCATAAGCGTCCAGGATACTGCTATTCTCAACCGCGGTGCAGGATCCTTTTTTTCATTGGCACTCTTAAGCGGAAAGGCCAACGACAAGATCACTCAATGTATGAACAGTATCCAAAAATACATGTTAGAGGAAACACGACTGGGTATCCCTGTATTCGTATTCAGCGAAGCCCTACACGGATTAATGGCAGAAGGAGGGACAAGCTTTCCTCAAGCTATTGCTCTTGGCTGCACATGGGACACTACACTAATCGAAGAAGTTTTCACTGTGGCAGCGCGCGAGGGTCGCGCCAGGGGCACAGTACAGGTCTTATCACCGGTACTCGATCTTGCACGGGATCCACGCTGGGGAAGAACTGAAGAATGTTACAGTGAAGACCCGTATTTAGTTTCCCGTATGGGGATGGCAGCAGTGCGCGGTTTACAGGGCAGAAAAGAAACTATAGATAAAGAACACTTAGTTGTTACGCTTAAACATTTTGCCGGACACGGACAAAGCGAAGGAGGCAGAAATTTAGCCCCAGTTAATTATTCGGAAAGAGTCTTCCGCGCAACTCATCTCTATCCTTTTGAGATGGCAATAAAAAGAGCAAACGCTCAATCTGTTATGGCATCTTACAATGAATGGGACGGCGTTCCAAACCACACCAATCAAAAATTATTAACCGATATCCTAAGAAAAGAATGGGGCTTTGACGGTTATGTGATGAGTGATGGTTTTGGCATGGATCTTACATACGAACATCACCTCGCAGCAGCCAATCCCGCCGAATCAGGAATTATGTCCCTAACCGCGGGAATCGATTTTGATCTTGCCAGCAAAGGGAATTGCTTTAGCTTCTTAACCGAAGAAGTGAAAAAAGGGAATGTTTCCGACGAATACATAAACCGGGCAGTCAGAAACATACTCCGCGTGAAATTTACCTGCGGGCTATTCGACAATCCCTATATTGATGTCAATAAATTCGCAAGAATAGCCAACTGCGAAGAACATAGAAAATTAGCTTTAAGAACCGCCCACGAAGCAATGGTGCTTTTAAAAAACGAAAACAACACTTTACCTTTTGATCCCAAAAAAATAGAAACTCTCGCTGTTATTGGCCCTAATGCCCCGGATATACATCTGGGAGGATACTCAGCAATTCCAATGAAAGGGGTAAGTGTATTGGAAGGAATCAAAAATTTCGCGGAAGGAAAGTTTAAAGTTCTCTACGCACAAGGATGCAAATTAACATTAAACAAAGAATGTAACTGGAAAGTCAATGAGAATCCTATTCTAAGCGACCCTGAAGATGATAAAAAGCTCATTGCCGAGGCGGTTAAAGTGGCAAAACAAAGCGATGCGGTAATTTTGGTACTGGGAGAAAACGAATTGATTTGCAGAGAAGCCTGGAGTGAAATCCATCTGGGTGACCGTGATAATTTAGACCTTGTTGGAATGCAGGAACAATTGGCAAAAGCCATTTTAAAAACAGGAAAACCGGTCGTTATACTTTTAATCAACGGACGTCCTATAAGCATTAATTATTTACAGAAAAACGCGCCTGCGATAATAGAATGCTGGTACCTCGGACAGGAAACCGGTCACGCTGTAGCCGACGTAATTTTCGGAGAAGTAAATCCGAGCGGCAAACTTACCGTTACCTTTCCACGTTCGGTGGGCCAGTTACCCTGTTTTTACAATAAAAAACCGACAAATCACCGCGACTATGTTTTAGCAGAATCAAGTCCACTTTACCCCTTTGGATTCGGTCTCAGTTATACAACCTTTGAATACACAAATTTAAAAATAAATCCAAAAGAAATATCGCCAGAGGAAGCCACGGAAGTTTCAATAGATATTACCAATACGGGAAAAACAAAGGGAGTCGAAATTGTACAATTGTACATCCACGATCTGGTTAGTTTTCCAACTCGGCCCATAAAAGAATTAAAAGATTTCGCCCGAATTACTTTAAATCCCGGAGAAACAAAAACAGTTAAATTCACCTTAACTCCGGAAAAACTCGAAGCATTCGATTTGAACATGAAAAGAGTCGTACAACCTGGAGATTTCGAAATTAGGGTGGGTAAAAATTCAATGGATTTATTAACAGACACACTAACCGTAAAATAAACCTTTAATGATAATATTTAAACTTATAACAAAAGGAGGAAAAATGAAAATATCTTTTAACAAAAGGATATACTGCTTTATTATCTTTAGTCTCGTTCTTTTACT
>CAZQNI010000130.1:0-5149 GCA_964594255.1 uncultured bacterium
GAAGTCCGGAACGTCAAGTTTTGGGTTACCGATGGTTTCAATATATATCAGTTTCGTCTTTTTATTTATTGCTTTTTTGAATTCTTCTGGTTTCGACGAATCTACAAAGGTTGTTTTTCTTCCCAATTTCGGAAACGAGTGATTGAATAATTGATAGGTTCCGCCGTAAAGGTTGTTGCCCGCAACAATCTCATCGCCTAATTCTGTTATTCCTAAAATAGCAAGGCTTTCCGCAGCCATTCCGGAAGAAACCGCCAACGCTCCTGTTCCGCCTTCTATATCAGCTATCCGCTTCTCAAAGGCTTCGAGGGTTGGGTTTGAAATGCGAGAATAAATATGGCCCTCTTCTTTCAGAGCGAAAAGATCTGCCGCGTGTTTTGTGTCTCTAAACACAAAAGATGTAGTCTGGTAAATCGGTACAGCTCTTGAGCCTACTTCTTTATCGACTTTTTCCTGTCCTGAATGTAGATTAATCGTTTCAAATTTCTTTTTTGTTTTATTTTCCTCCCTTACTAATTATATATATTAGCGGTTATTAGTTAATTAGCAAGCCCCATTTTTCATACTATTGCAAGAGGCTTTTTTATCTTTTTTGCATAAAAAATGTCTCAATTGATCTCGTTTTATTTGGAATTTAAATATTAAAAATAAAAATGCAAAATGACAAATCTAAATGTAAAATTATCCCATTCTATAACTGTAAAAAAATATTTGCGTTATTTGTGTGAGTTAAAGTTTCGTGTTTTGAGTTTCGAGTAAAAAAACAACAGAAATAAAATCTTTGTGCTCTTTGTGTACTTTGTGGTTCAATTACTATTTGGGGGATGTTGGGGTTTTAATTTTTGAACTTTGATTTGTATTTTTACAATTTGATATTTGATTTTTAAATTTTCTTTATTGTCTCTCTCCGAATATGAGAGAGCCAATCCTTACCATGTTTGAGCCTTCTTCGATGGCTACTTTATAAGAATTACTCATGCCCATAGATAAAATTTCCATTTTAGAATTGATTGTGTTAACATCTTTTAGTTTTTCAAAAATTTTTCTTGTTGTGGTAAAATATTTTCTAGCGTTTTCGGGATTACCCGTTTCAGGACCCATTGTCATAAGACCTCTGATCTCAATATGTTTTAAATCTTCAATTTGAATTAAAGCTTCTTTAATTGTTTTTATGACAGGCATAAACCCGGTTTTTGTTTTTTCTTTTCCGCTGTTTATTTCTAAAAGAACCGGGATGAATATCTTTCCTGCATTTTCAACCCGTTTGTCAATTTCTATTGCTTTTTCAATTGAATCTACTGTCTGGATTAAGTCAAAGATAGGGATAGCTTTATTTATCTTGTTGCTTTGGAGGTGACCTATCAGGTGCCATTTCAATTTAATGGATATATCTCCTAATTCTTCATATTTTTCGGTAGCTTCAGGATAGACATAATTTTCTCCGATGTG
The DNA here is from genome assembly GCA_964594255.1 of uncultured bacterium. Taxonomy (GTDB): domain Bacteria; phylum Hydrothermota; class UBA3072; order UBA3072; family UBA3072; genus JAFGHJ01. The sequence goes on from CAZQNI010000130.1 coordinate 1,450, forward strand.
TTCGGCTCCGGCTTCGATCACTTCTATTATCTCGTCCACGCTTCTTGTTTTTGTTGCTACTACTATTGTTATATCATCTTTTATGGAATTACGTATTTTTTTATAATTATCACTTATTTTTCCCATTTTAAATATCCCATTTATTAAATGTTCCTTTTAAAGCTGCGCAGGAAAAACTTATTTTTCCCGAAATTTACCATTTTTAGTTCTCCTTTTACTAAAAGGTCTTCTACGATCTTCCAGGTCTTACCCGCCTTGTCCAGAATATTTTTTACATCTTTTTCTCGCATTGGATGAACGGAGGTAATGTTTAGTATTTCTTCACGCACGTTTTTTGTCGCAGGGAATTCGATAGGGGAGTAGTCGCTTAGCAGTTCGGCGTTCAAATTCCTTTCCGTGAATAAATTGTAAGCCATATTAATTGTTGCTTCACTAGGAACTCCCGCCGATTTACTTGCTGGCGGTCTTGTGGGAATTGAAATGTAAGCTTTTTTTATTTTTAAAGTCCGTATGAAGTCAGCGATTTCTTCTATAACTTTCTTATCCGTATTTATTCTGTTTATTAACATGGTTTCAGTGTAAAGCCTTCTTTTATATTCGTTGCTGAATTTAACGATTCCTTCGAGTATATCTTTTAGTGATAAATCTGGGTGAGGGCGGTTGACTTTTTTCCAAACTTTTTCGCTGACCGCGTCGATTTTTAAAGAAACCCAATCGGCTTTACTTAAATCTCTTCTTACGTCTGCTTGGTTTATTAAAGAGCCGTTTGTGATAACAGCAATCGGAATACCGTAATCTTTTAATATTTCTATTTCTTTTCCCAGATTGATATCCAATGTTGGTTCGCCGTCCGGAACAAAACTTAAAAAATCTATTTCTTCTTTTTGCTTTTTTAGCTCATTTATTTTTCTTGAGACCTGATTTTTGATTTCTTCTATTTTATAAAATTCTTTTCTCTCTTTTGAAAGATTATAAGTTTTTCCAACCTGGCAGTATATGCAGGAATAAGTGCATACCTTAGGAGGTATATTGTTTATCCCCAGGCTCCTCCCGAGCCTTCTTGAAGGAACTGGTCCGAAAGGTATCCTACTCTTCATCCTCTTCTAAGCGCATGTACTTTTTTCTTTTTTTCTGGAGCTTTTTTACCAATTCGTGCTCGAATATTTCCGCGGAATAGAAACCGACACTCTTTCCCAGATAATCCATGGCAACCACTTCGGCAATAGTGGCGATATTTTTTCCGGGCACGAGAGGGACACTTATTTTGGGGATTGGAACGCCTAATATTTGGACTTCTTCCGTTTCGAGTCCGGTTCTCGTGTAATCCTTACTTTTTTCCCATTTTACCAATTCTAATTGCATTTCCAATCTTTTTTGCATTCTGATTGCTTTGATACCGAAAAGTGCTGCAACGTTTAAGATACCCACTCCGCGTATCTCGATGTTATGCATAAGGATATCTTCCTTTTCTTTTTCCTCTCCGACCAATACGGCTCTTTTTCTTTTTACGCAAACTATGTCATCCGCAACCAGACGGTGTCCTTTGGTGATTAAGTCCAACGCCAGTTCACTCTTTCCCATTCCGCTTTCGCCTGTTATCAAAAGACCGATTCCGAAAATATCAACCAGATTTCCGTGTATGTAAACAAAATCCGCCATTTTTTCTTCAAGATAAAAATGGATTACCTCCGATATCTGTGAGGAAGTTGCTTCGGTCTTTACAAGGGGTATATTTAACTCATTACAACCTTTAATAAGAATTTTTGGCGCCTTATAATTACAGGTTATTACTATTGCCGGCGGTTCGAATGAAAGAAACTTGGCTATTCTTTTCTCTAACTCATCTTTTGAAAGAGTCGACATATAACCGATGTCACGGTTGCCTATGACCTGGATCGCGTCTGAAGGAAAGTCTTTATCGTAGCCCGCAAGGGTATAACCCGGTCTGCTTATATATTTTTTGTCAATCTCACGTTTAAGACCCTTTTTCCCGGCAATCAAATCCAGGGTAAAATAGCCTTTTATTCCTTCGATTAAATCTTTAACTTTTATTTTATCGCCTTCCATGATGTTTGGTTGCTTTCTCCTCAAATTTTCTAACCTGTCTTTCGACTTTATTAAAAGCTTCTGCGAGGGTTTTAAAAGCATCGTCTCCTTTCGCTTTTGCATTTATTTTTTTATGATTCATAGAGACATTAATTTCAGTGTCTCCTCTATTGCCTTCGCTGTCTATTATAATTTCAACATGTTTTATCCATTTCGAAAACCTCGCAAGCTTGTTCATTTTTTTTGAGATAAGTGATTCAAGTTCGTCTGAAGAATCAAAATGCCGTGTTATGAGTTTATAATCCATTATTCCTCCTTTTTTAAAAAAGAATGTTTTTTAAATTCTTCTTTCTCTTCCGGATGATCTTTGTTGTAATTAAGTCCTCTGGACTCCTTCCTCTTGAGAGCAGATTTTGTTATAAGATAAGCTACAGTAACGAGGGAGCGGAGTTCCACAATATCTCTTGAAAGGTAACTATTTTTGTATAATTCTTCGATTTCTGCCAGGTAAAGCTCAAACCTTCTCATGGCTCTGTTTAGAAGATAGTCTCTACGTACTATGCCAACGTAATCCCACATTGTTTGTTTAATTTCTTTTCTTGTGTGAATAGCTAATACGCTTTCTCCGATTCTGGATCTTTTTTTATCAAGAAATTTAGCATTTTCGGGATTGCTATCGGTGACTTGCCAATCTTCGGCAATGCTGGCTGCCCTTGTTGAGAAAACCAGAGCTTCGAGTAAAGAATTGCTTGCCAGTCTATTTGCTCCATGAACGCCGGTAAAGGCGACTTCTCCTGCCGCAAGGAGTCCTTTCAGGTCTGTTCTTCCGTAAAGATCTGTGTACACTCCGCCGCACATATAGTGGGCTGCCGGTACCACAGGTATAGGTTCCTTTGTAATATCGATGGAATGCTTAAGGCATTCTTTATAAATGTTTGGGAACGTTTTTTTAATCAAATCGGAATCTTTATGTGAAATGTCGAGTAATACATAATCATATCCTTTTTCCTTTAACACGGAATCACAGGCTCGAGCCACAATATCCCTTGAGGCAAGCTCCAGCCGCGAGTCGAAATCCTTCATAAATCTATTACCGTTACCGTCAGATAGAATTGCCCCTTCTCCGCGGACGGCTTCCGAAATAAGGAATTGCCTTTCGGTATGTTTTGGTGTCCAGAGTGTGGTTGGATGGAACTGGAAGAATTCCATATCCACGATTCTGCATCTGGCATTGTATGCAAGAGTGATTCCGTCTCCGGTTGCAACCGATGGGTTGGAAGTGTGCTGGTAAACCTGACCCGCACCTCCCGTGGCAAGAAGAGTAACTTTTGCAAAAACCCTAATAAGTTCTCCCGTAGAAACGTCTAAAGCTGATATTCCATGAATTTCACCGTCCCTCGAGATAAATTCAAAAGCGATATGATGTTCGAATATTCTAATGTTTGGATGGTGTTTTATTGCCGACATCAAGGCTTTTTCAATTTCTCTTCCGGTAAAATCGCCTGAGTGTACTATTCTTCTTTTTGAATGTCCTCCTTCTTTCCAGAGTTCCAAATGAGAAGTTTTATCTTTTGTAAACTCGACACCCCATTCGATTAAATCTTCGATTAAAGCCGGACCTTCTTTAACCATTATTTCTACGGCTTTTCCTAAG
>CAZQNI010000131.1:0-5064 GCA_964594255.1 uncultured bacterium
ACCGGAACCTCTTGAAAAAATCAGGGGACTTGTTTACGGGTTTGTTTTAGAAGATGTCTCAACGCAGGAAGCTCTAAGGGAAAGAGCTGAAGGAGGGAAATAATGGATTTGTCAGGAATTCCTTTATACTGGGGAGTTATCGTTACTGTAATTCTCTACGTCGGCATTGCTCTCTGGGCAGTTTTGCGTCCTAAAGAATATATTTACCAGGGCGCTCCAAATAAATCCCGGTGGAGAGATTTAAGAATCTGGGCTGTTGTACTTGCGGGAATTCAGATTCTAATTCACATCGTATGGGGAGGTAAATAATGGGAAAGGATAAAGAAATTTTCGAGCCCTTGCTTGCTATAGGTCTTTTCTGGCTTTTCTTTGGAATACTGATATCAGTTGGTATTTTCTTCAGTAGGACAGGGTTGGGGAAGATTACAAATGGGATTTGTGGGGCAATACTGCTTTTTTCGGGAATGGGAGCATTTTTAAAAGGGACATATAACAAGAGAAAGAGTTCGAAAGGTAAAACATTAAGGTAAGATGTGAAGTTTGTACAACCGTTGATTTCTGAAGGTGAGGCAAAAGAGATTTTTTCTAAACAACGGACACTTTTACGCAGAAAAAAAGGTGAAATTGTAAAAATGGAATTAATACATTTCCCCTGTTACATCTTTGAAGTTACCACGGAAACGAAGACGGAGGAGAAAAGGAATTACGTTTCGGTGGATGGGGTTAAGGGTACTTTTTCCTTTTTGAATTTGGATAATGTCTCTTTGAAAGAAGAAGGGAAGGCCTCTTTTTATTTTGAAATAACAAATGAAGAGGCAAGAAAAATTGCTAAAGAGGAATATAAAGGAGAAATATTGAGATCCGGTTTAATTGGAAAGGTTAAGGCAGAACTAAAAGGAATCAGCGTAGGAGAAAAAATCTGTTATCCGTTCTGGATTTGCTATTATAAGAAAAGCGACAAATACAATTTTGAGGCAATAGATGGAATAAGCGGCAGGATGCAGAGTATTAAGATGAATCCTGTTTTTCTCCAGGCTTTTCATCAAAAAAAGAGAGGGAACTGAATGTATGAATTGAGATGGAATCCTGTACTTAAATGGTGGGTTATGGTTTCAAGTGAGAGACAAAACAGACCTCTTACGCCAAAGGATTACTGCCCTTTTTGTCCGGGATCTGGAAAAGTTCCTGATGATTATGGGGTTCTTTCATATGATAACGATTGGCCTATTCTAAGCTCCCTTCCTCCGGAAGTTGAACCTACTAATTCTTCAATTTTCAAAAATGCGAAATCTTATGGTAAGTGTGAGGTAATTCTATATTCTCCGGAGCATAATAGTTCTCTTGGAGAACTGTCGGGAGAGAGTATTGAAAAGCTGATAGACCTATGGGTGGACAAGTATATAGAACTGGGGAATAAGGATTTTATAAAATATGTTTTTATATTCGAAAATAGAGGCGAGGAGGTCGGAGTAACAATAACTCATCCACACGGGCAGATTTACGGTTTTCCATTTATTCCAAAGAAGATAGAAGTCGAACTTTCCTCCTGTAAGGAGTACTATGAAAAAGAAAAGAAAAATCTATATATTGAAATTTTGAAAGAGGAATTAACACAAAAGAGAAGAATCGTGGACGAAAACGATTTTTTTGTTACTTTTGTACCTTACTTTGCAGATTATCCATATCAGGTTTTTATTGTTCCGAGGGAAAGAAGGTTGTCTCTTGATGAATTTAGCAGCAAAGAAAAAATCCTGTTGGGTGAATCACTCAGGAGGATAGTTAATACATATGATAATTTATTTGACAGAGAATTTCCTTATATGATGTGTTTTCATCAGAAGCCTACAGACGGAAAAGACTATTCTTTTTATCAGTTTCATATTGAATTTTATCCGCCGCTTAGAAATGAAAAAACGCAAAAATTTAATGCAAGCTCTGAGACAGGTTCCTGGACACACGGCAATCCTACTTCCCCGGAAGAAAAAGCAGACGAGTTAAGAAAAACGATGAAAAAACTTTACGGTGATGAATAAATTTTTAGAAACAAGAGTTGAAAAACTTAAAGAAGAATTTAAAAAAACATTTGGGAAGATTAAAGATATACATATTTTTAATGCGCCCGGAAGAGTAAATATCATAGGAGAACACACAGACTACAACGGTGGTTATGTTTTACCTGTAGCCATAAACCTTAGTCTACTTGCCGCCGCAAAAAAGAGAAATGACAGAAAGGTTTACCTTGAATCGTTAAATTTCAACAAAAAAGTAGTCGCATCTCTTGATGAACTTAGATACGAAGAAAAAAAAGATTGGGCAAATTATCCTCTAAGTGTAGTTTGGGTATTAGAAAAAGAAGGTATCAAATTAAGTGGAGCAGATATAATTTTTGAGGGAAATATCCCCGTGGCAAGCGGGCTTTCTTCTTCAGCAGCAATTGAAGTTCTAACGATGAAATGTTTACTGGAATTGTCGGGGCACAACATTGAAAAGGAGAAGATCCCTCTCTTATGCAGGGAGGCCGAAAATGAATTTATTGGGGTAAAAAGCGGAATAATGGATCAGTATATTATAACTTTCGGTAAAAAAAATAACGCACTTTTCTTAAATTGTAAAACATTAGAACATAAATTAATTCCTTTTCATAATATAAAAGATACCGTAATTATAGTTGGTAATACTAAAATAAAAAGAGGTCTGGCAAAATCAGCTTATAATGAGCGAGTCGCAGAATGTAATGAAGGCCTAAAGATATTAAAAGGTTTTATAAAAAGAGAGAACGTTGAGAAACTTAGCGATATCAGAAAAGAAGAATTCGGAAAATATGAAAGCCATCTTCCTCCGATAATAGCAAAGAGATGCGAGCATGTTATATTCGAAAACGAAAGAGTAAAGCAGGCCGTAGAATCTTTGGAAAAGGGGAACCTGGACAAATTAGGCAAATTAATGATACAATCTCATAAATCACTTAAAGAGCTGTATGAAGTAAGTTGCAAAGAACTGGACATTATGGTGGAAGCTTTTTTACAATCAGATGGTGTTTACGGGGCAAGAATGACAGGAGCCGGGTTCGGCGGATGCGTAATAGCATTAGTAGAACAGAAATCACAGGCAGAAATAATAAAAAAAGCAAGCAAAGAATATGAAGAAAAGACGGGACTTAAAGGAGAATTCTACATCACTAGAATATCCGACGGAGTAAGAAAATTATAAACATTCATTTTCAAAAAATTAACTTCTAAGTTCCATTATAGATTTAGCTAAATAGTCAAAGAGTTTTTCAATATCACTAATCTTGACAGAAGAAAAAGCTATTCTGAGGTCACTTTTACCTATGGCGATTGTACCTACTCCATACTCTTTAAGAGCGTGTTCTCTGACCTTGTTGCTGTCAACACCTTTTAATCTTAAACACATAAAATATCCCGAGTTAAAAGGATACACGTCCCATAGTTTTTTAAACTTCTCGTTGTAAACTATTTCTTTGACTTTTTCTGCACGAGCTTTTAATTCTTGGAATTTTTCCTCTTTCTCTTTTTTGAAATTTCCCTCACTTAATAACTTTAAACATATAGACTGAGCTGGGTGGGAACAGTTCGAAATCGAACATCTTATTGCAGCAGCCGTCTTCTTTTCCATGATTTCATATACGTTTTTATTTTGCGCATAATCGGCAAAAGTTAGAAATCCAATTCTAAAACCCCATACGAAAAGTTCTTTCGTAAAGCCATCGAGTTTTACAGCTACGATGTTAGGATGGACTCCTGCAAACTTAGAAAAAATAGAACCTTTAAGCAAGCCTTCTTCGAAAGAAAGTCCGTAGTATGCATCGTCAGCCACAACAAGAATCTTCTTTCCCTTCTTGGCAAGGTCAAGCACAATCTCTTTGATTGCATCAGCTTCTTCTTCCCTAGGAGTATAACCTGTAGGATTATTAGGGAAATTAAAAAGCAGAACTATTTTTTCTTTATTGGAATTATTCAAAGATTCCTTTAAAGCATCAAGGTTAAACCCTTTAAGAGAAGAATCAAAGAAATCATAATTTACTATATTGGCTTTATATCTAACCTGATAAATCAATTTATAATTACCCCACAATTTATCAGGTATGTATATATCGTCTCCCACGTTAATAAAAAGATCACCCACTAACATCAAACCATTAGTTAAAGCATGGGTTACAATTGGAAGGCTAATATTCTTATCCTCGAGCTTATTTTCTTTTATTATTTTTTCCTGCCAAAGTTTTCTAAGCTCGGGGAGACCAAAAGGAGTCGCATAAGGAAAAATTTCTGAAGGAGTTAAATAATTAAAAAACTTGTTCACTGAGGCAAGATACATTGGTCCCCCGTTATCTTTTGCAATACCAATTGTTGCATTGCACTCATAAGCATGCAGCTTCGCCTCCGCACTCTGGGAAATTATACCCTTCGGCATATATATTTCCTTACCGAAATCACTTAAGAGGGAAAAAATTGTCGGCGATTTACCTTTAAGAATATTATTCATTTCTTTTGCTATTTCGTTCATAACAACTCCTTTTTTTATCATTTAAGGGGGGAATTTAATTGAAAGTATTTTTAGTCCTTAAAAATACAGGACTACAAAACCCGTACGAATAAATAGTCATTCTTTTACTTTTGTCAAGGGGGGCTTCCTTGAAAATTAAATATTAAAAATCAAAAAGTAAAATGACAAAGTAAAATGTAAAAACTAAAAATGATAGGACGCAGATGAACGCAGATTAAACAGGATTTTTCTTTGTTGTTTTTTCTGACCGCTATCTGTTTGTAATTATAATATTTGTGTTATAGGTGTGATTCGTTGTTTTTATTTTTTAAATTAATTTTTGAATTTTTATTTGTAATTTTCCATTTTGATACTTGATTTTTACATTTCATTATACTTATATCTCTTAGCTATCGGTATGTTAATTGTATTTACAATTAGCAAATACTTAATTATTTCACGGAAAAACTTATCACAACTTTTACAAAAAGATATAATTTCATACCCTTGACAAATCTGATAATCGTTGTATTATTATTAATGAAAGTTTTTGCGCTT
>CAZQNI010000132.1:0-5052 GCA_964594255.1 uncultured bacterium
ATAGGTTCAAGTCGTCTTTGAAGTCATTTGCGTATGCATCGTAGTACTTTGCGAATTTATTATATGCTTCAGCCGTTTTAACATTATTCATTTTGATTGAATTTAATCCTTAGGAGGCAAAAATCAATCCCTGGATTAGTGCATTGGGTAATTAGTTGATTGGTTGATTAGCAAAAAATAAGACGGAAAATCGGATTGCTGTACCTGTACCCTACTCTTTAACTTTTCATTTTTATAAATTCTTCTTCGAAAATTTTTGAAAGGTATTTGAAGAAATCGGTTAATTCCTCCGTATATTCTCTTTCTTTTGAGTCTAGTGATAGAACAAATTTAATTTTTATTTTTACTTTAGTTTTTTTGCAAATTTTACTGAAAAAATTTGGAACATCTCTTTTTTCTATCTCCTGATTGGAGAGAAATGTTGACGGGAAAAATTCTCTTATACTATGTGCCGAAGCTAGACTGAAATCAGAGTATGTTTCTTTTGCTATTTGTTGTATTTTTAAATTTTTTACATCTTTTATTTCATATTCAAAAGTATAATCAAGAATAGAAACAGTATATCCTGCAGAGGATCTATTATAAAAATCAATTGGTATTTTAACTAATAAACCTGAATCCATGTTTAGTACGCCTGAACATTCTGCTATTTTTGTATGTTTATAATCCATCTTTATCCTTAATGGAGCAAACCAACTTTTGATTCTATTTACAAACCAATTAACTCCGTTGCAAAAGGCGAAAAGAACAACTAAATACCCTATTATTTCTGACGTTACCCTTATAATTTTTACTATAACAAATGCTATATTCATTTAGGATTAAGAGTATAATTTACTTATGGCGAACGGAGCACTTCTATATTTGTTATCTACTTGATCTATAAGAATAGCCGTAAAATTACCGTTTTTAGGAAAATTGTTCTTTTCAATATATCCTTTTATTTCGTCAATCAAAATACCTCCTTGATAAGATGTACCAGGTTCTACTTTATATGGAAATTTTTGATCTTCTGGTAATGGTCGTGGGACAAAAAGAACTTCAGTTGTATAAGGAAATGAAATGCATAAGCTAGAAAGGATAATATCTTTTTCTCCGACATTCATACCGCATACCATTAAATGTGGTCCGCTTGAATAACTTGTCCCCATGCCAATTCCTACAAGAGAAGCAATATTTACCTTTACCTTAAGTCTTGGTTTCTTTCTAATAATTAGATTTATCGTTGAAAGTACAGCTCCATATAAAGCTATAGTAGCAACAGTTAATTGAATAATTAATTGAATCATTATGTCTCCTTATAATTTCTTATATATAATTATAATTATCAAACAGTAAAAATCAATACCTGTTCCCTACTTCTTGACTGAAAATACTCAGCAAACTCAAGGTACAAAACCTTGACATAATACATAATCAATTTAAATTTTAATATAATATGAGTTCAAGAAAGAAAAAGTCAGATAAATTATATAAAATTTTTACTTTAGTATTAACTGTGATAATCTTAGGTGTTGCAATATGGACACTAATATTAACGAAATGTCAATATAACATCCAGACGACTCCAGATTTACATTTAGATTTTTTTCAAGAATTTTGTTCTTATGATGATATGTTTTTATTATTGGTCAATACTGGTAATGCACCAGCTAGTCAAGTAAAAGTGTTTATTTCTACGCCAAAAGGTATTGGCTTTGGGGTATGTCAAGCCATGTTTTGTGAAATAAAAAGAGAGGGAGATAGTTTGATTGTATTGGACTATAAAGAAAGGATAATATACCCAATATATAAAAGCCAAACCAGATATACAATACAATTTTACAATATAAATATAGCAGATTTAGAACAATCTAATATACCTTTGGAATATAGAATCGAGTGCAGTAATATGGACCCAGTGGAAAGAGCAATACCAATCAGCGATATACTTCGTATGAGTAGATAGAAAACTAGTTTTCTCTTTTTCATAAGGGTTATGGGTTGGGTTTTAAACAAAAAAATACTTTTTTCTCTGTGTTTCTCTGTGTACTCTGTGGTTCAATAAAGTTTTTTGGGGTTGGGAAGGGATCCTAACTACTAACTATTAGATCACTATATTCAAAAGCCTATCCTTAACAAATATAATCTTTCTAGGTTCGGCTGTCTCAAAGAACCGGCTTACGTTCTTTACTTCTTTGGCCAGGGTTAGGGCTTCATCCTGTTCTATACCCTTGTTAACCGCTATTCTTGCTCTTAATTTGCCGTTTATCTGTACAATTAAGGTATATTTCTCCTCTACAATGCCTGCTGGGTCGTATTTTGGCCAATCTTCAAGAAAAACCGATTCCTTATTTCCGAATTTACTGTACATTTCTTCTGATATAAAAGGCGCAATAGGTGCAAGAAGCAAAAATAGACGCCTTAAAGCATATTGAGATAGTTTATCTTTTTTCTTATGAGCGGAAATACTGTTTAAAAACTCCATTAAGGCTGCAATTGCAGTGTTATAACTAAATCTCTCAATATCTTCAGATACTTTCTTTGTGGTTTTTTCAGTTTCCTTATAAATAGCCTCTTCCCTATCGGAATCAGTTAATTGTATATCATCCTTGTTGAGATGTTCTACTCCAAGCTCATAAAGCCTGGTTAAAAATCTTGTGGAACCCTTAATATTTTCTTCTTTCCAATCAATATCGCAATCCGGAGGGCCAAAAAAGAACATTGCAACTCGTGCCGCGTCTATTCCAACTTTAGCGATTAAAGCTTCCGGATCCACCACATTGCCTTTTGATTTGGACATGATGTCACCCTTCTCATCTCTAACCATACCCTGGTTAAAAAGACGTATAGCAGGCTCTTTAACGGGAGAATACCCTATTTTGTGCAAAAATTTAGTGAAAAAGCGTATATATATGAGATGCCCTGTGGCGTGTTCGGCTCCACCTATATAAAGATCGATAGGCAGCCACTTTTCAGCTTCTTTTTTATCGAAAATTTCCGTTTCGTTTTTAGGATCAAGATAACGAAAATGATACCAGGCGGAATCGACAAAGGTATCGACCGTATCCGGATCCCTCTTGGCATCTCCCCCACATTTAGGACACTCTACCCTTGTGAAGTCGGGATGACTGGCTAGCGGCGAACGCGCTTTTGGAATAAAGTCAACTTCTTCCGGAGGCGGTAAAAGAACCGGTAAATCAGTTTCCGGAACCGGAACTTCACCACATTTATCACAATGAATCATGGGCATAGGCGCACCCCAGTACCTCTGTCTGGATATTAACCAATCATTCAAGCGATAGTTTACAGAAGAAATACCAAGTCTTTTTCTTTCAAGGTATTCTACTATCTTACTTAAGGCTAAATCTGATTGCATTCCGTTGAATTCTCCGGAGTTAACCATCATTCCGGGTTCCGTGTAAGCCGCGTTACCGAGGGAGCTTTCTCCGCGTATTACTTCCTTTATGGGAAGGCTGTATTTCTTTGCGAACTCGTAGTCTCTCTGGTCGTGAGCTGGTACGCACATAATTAGTCCTGTGCCATATGAGCCAAGTACGAAATCTGCCACGTAAACAGGTAATTTATCACCTGTAAGTGGATGTATAACCTTAAGCCCGGTATCTGCTCCGGTTTTCTCTCTATCCTCTCTTGTACGCTCTATGTTGCTTAAAAGCAGTGAATCATGTATATACTTCCTCACGTTACCGTTAGTTTCAGCTATTTTCTCGGCTAATTCGCTCTCAGGCGAAATGCACATAAAGGTTACACCGTAAATTGTATCTGGTCTCGTTGTGAAAATATTAAATTCTTCACCGCTTTCTAATCTGAACTTTATACGAGCGCCCTCTCTCTTCCCTATCCAGTTTCTCTGCATTTCTTTAATGTTTTCAGGCCAGTATTGTAGGGTTTCTATATCCTTGTAAAGTTCTTCTGCGTATTCCGTAATACGTACAAACCATTGTTTCAGTTTTCTCTTCTCTATTTCCGATTCACATCTCCAGCACTTGCCGTTTTCAACCTGTTCATTAGCAAGAACCGTTTTACACCCCGGGCACCAGTTTACATATGATTCATCCTGGTATAAAAGCCCGTTTTTGTACAGCTGGACAAGAAGCCACTGTGTCCATTTGTAGTATTCTGGGTCGGATGTTGCCACCTCTCTTTCCCAATCATAGCTAAGCCCTAATTTTTTTATTGTTTCCCTGGCGGTTTTCATATTGTTGTAAGTCCACTCTTTCGGATCTAATTTTTTCTTTATTGCTGCTTCTTCTGCCGGGAGCCCAAATGCGTCCCAGCCAAATGGATGCAACAAATCTTTTTTTCTCATTTTTTCCCAACGCCATTTTAAATCCCCAAAGCAGTAATTCCTGAAATGTCCCATATGTATGTTACCTGAGGTATACGGCCACATTTCCATAATGAAATACTTGTTTTTAGGTTTACCGGGAGTTTTAAATAAAGCGGAATCTTCCCATCTTTTTCGCCATTTATTCTCTATTTCTTTAAAAGGGTACATTTGAATTTGAATTAATCTGTGATTTCTTTACTGTTATTATTGATTTTGCAACTTCTGGATGTCCTGCTCAAGTTTTAAGAGTTCCTTTCTTCTTGCTTCTACTTTACCCGATAGGGCTATTTCTTCTCTTCTTTTTGCAACTATCCGCTGGGTTAATTCAAGTTCCTCCTTTTTCTTAGCGCTTGTCTTGCTGTCTGTTCCTAATAGTTTGTCAAAAAGAAGTTCCTCTTCAGATCTTTCTTTTTCCTCCTTTGTTTCTGCCTTAGTTGCTGCCGCTGCTGATTCTATTTCTGCTTCAGTTGGCATAGTTACTTTTTTCGTTTTAAGAGCTTCTATTTCTTTTTCTAAATCTTTCTGTGTTTTTTGTTTTTTTGCAACCTCTTCCATGACACTTGCTTTAGTTGTTTCTAATTGTTCGATTTCTTCCTTTAGCTGTTGGATTTTGTTTTGTAATCCAGGACTACTCTTAGCAAATGCCCCTTTTGGCATTTTTTCTACGGAAACCGGTTTACTTAAAACGGTTCCCGTTAAGAAAAGAATTATAAAAGAAACTA
>CAZQNI010000133.1:0-5033 GCA_964594255.1 uncultured bacterium
CCAACCGGGACGTTATATATATATTCATGACCGGGAAAGTAAAGATTTCTGGTCTACTTCATGGCAGCCTGTGGGGAAACCTCTCGATAAGTATAAATCGGAATGTCGACACGGAACGGCTTATACAACTATATCTTCAGAATATTCGAACATAAAAACCCAAACCACCTATTTTGTTCCTTTAGACCGATATTTTGAGTGCTGGCTGTTTAAAGTAACCAATCAGGATTCCAAAAAGCGAAATCTCAGATTATTTACTTTCGTGGAATATGCCAATAACTGGTTTATGTGGCAGGACTTTATTAATCTTCAATACACTCTTTCGATTCTCGGCATGGATGTTGTGGATAATATAATCGATCATGGAATAAACGTATTACTTCCGGATGATACAAGCAGTGATTTCGAAAATCATGACGGCAACCGGCATACATTTCTCGGTGTTGCCGGCACAGAAGTTACGGGATACGATACAGACCGCGATATTTTTCTGGGACCTTATCGTTCTTATAACAATCCGCTGGTAGTAGAAAAGGGTGAATGTAAAAATTCCCTCGCTAAAGGTGATAACGGCTGTGGTACTCTGCAGATAGATGTTGAGTTGGACCCCGGAGAGTCAAAAGAAATGGTAGTTATTATGGGTATCGGAAAAGCAGCTGTTGAAGGGAAGAAGGCAATCCAGGAGTTTGTAGATATTGATAAAGTTCACGATGAATTCAATAAGGTTAAAGAATACTGGCATAGCCGACTGGAAGGTATGACAGTCGAAACACCCGATCCCGAATTCGATAGTATGATGAACATGTGGAATCCCTTTAATTGTCTTATGACTTATACGTGGTCGAGAGCCGCCAGTTTGGTTTACAGCGGAGAACGCGATGGATTGGGTTATCGTGACACGGTGCAGGACATTTTGGGTGTATTGCATTTAATACCGGAAGAGGCAGGTAAACGTCTTGAACTTATGATAACAGGTCAGGTTTCATCAGGCGGAGCAATGCCTGTAGTTAGACCCTGGGCACATAATCCGGGAGAAGAAAAACTTCCCGATGAGCATGACTACCGTTCGGATGATTGTATGTGGTTATTTAACACTATACCGGCATATGTAAAGGAAACAGGAGATATTTCGTTTTACGACAAAATGCTTCCTTATGCCGATTGGGGCGAGGATACTGTACTCGGGCATATGAGACAGGCCATACAGTTCAGTCTGGACCATATGGGCGCGCATGGACTTCCCTGCGGTTTGTACGCGGATTGGAATGACTGCCTTGAACTTGGGCACGAAGGTGAAACTGTGTTTGTCGCGTTTCAGCTTCGTTATGCATTAAAAACATATATTGATATTTGCACTATGCTTGGAAAGTCCGAAGAAGTAGAATGGGCAAAACCCCACCTTGAAACTCTCGATGAAAATATTGAAAAACATACCTGGGATGGAGAATGGTTTATCCGGGCCTACAGGTATGACGGTATGAAATTCGGCTCAAAAGAAAACGACGAAGGTTCTCTCTGGCTCAACCCGCAATCCTGGTCTGTTTTGAGCGGTCACGCGAGTAAAGAACAAAGCGAAAAGGTAATGAAAGCAGTAAGAGAACAACTGTCTACCGATTACGGGATTATGGTAGTTAGTCCTCCCTACGAGAAAACAGACCATAGAGTTGTAAAAGCGTCTCTTTTCAACAAAGGTATGAAAGAAAATGCTTCCATATTTTGCCATACTCAAGGGTGGGCTGTCACTGCCGAAACAATGCTCGGCAATGGTGATCAGGCTTATAAATATCTGCGCGCTTTTATGCCAGCCGCCTTTAATACAAAAGCCGAAATACGTCAGATCGAACCGTACGTTTATTGTCAATATACGCATAGTAAATACAGCCCAAGGTATGGAGCGTCACGCCTGCCCTGGTTAAGCGGTTCAGCTACCTGGGCTTATTATACTGCAATACAGTATATATTAGGAATTCAGACGGACTACGAGGGGCTGAGGATCGATCCATGTATTCCGTCCGTTTGGAAGGAATTTAAAGTAAGCAGAAATTTTAGAGAAAAAAAACTTAATATAACCGTTAAGAACAATGCGGGTGTCCAGAAGGGAGTAAAGAAAATAATCGTTAACGGAAAAGAAATTGAGGGAAATTTTATTCCGTTTAATGAAATGAAAAAAGAAAATACTGTTCTTGTCCAGATGGGATAATGTCTTGGGTAAATGGACCTGAGAATTCAAATTTTTTCTCTATAAGCGTTAAACTTTTATAACAGTGAGGCTCTTTATGGACGTCGTTAAATTCATCGTGATTGTGTCTGTTCTTTTAGTCGTTTTTAGCATCGAATCGAGTTGCAGTAAAAAAGAAATAAGAAAAAAGTATAATGGATTCGATAATTTTATCACAGTTTCCGGAAATAAGTTAATGGATGGAATATCAGAATTTCGGTTTGTTTCATTTAATATTCCCAATCTGAATTTTGTCGAAGATGAGATGGCTTTTACAACAAAGAGCGCATTTCGCCTGCCAAGCAGTTTTGAAATTCGAGACGCCCTAGAGTCTATAAAACAGATGGGCGGAAGAGTTGTAAGAATGTACACAATACCGGTGCGTCGCGAGATCGACACCGAGGATGTTCCGCGTTACGTACTGGCCCCCGGTGAATTTGATGAGAGGTCTTTCACGGTAATAGATACCGTTTTAGCTATTGCAAACGAAGTAGGAATAAGGCTTATTATCCCTCTGGTTAATAATGCAAAATGGATGGGCGGCGCTCCTCAATATGCGGAATTCCGGGGTAAAACCAAAGAAGATTTCTGGAAAGACCCTCAGTTGATAAAGGACTTCAAAAAAACTGTAAAACATGTACTCACAAGGACGAATACCGTCACCGGAATTAAATATAAAGATGATAAAGCAATATTATGTTGGGAAACAGGCAATGAACTAACATGTCCGCATGATTGGACTGTGGAAATCGTTAAATATATAAAAAGTCTCGACCCAAATCACCTAGTAATGGATGGGTTTTTTGCAACCTGGAAAATTCCGGTAAGAGAAGAATCCGTTTTAGATCCGGATATAGATATTGTGAGTTCACATCATTATGAAACCGATCCTGGTGATATGATAAAAAACATAAGCGCAAATTTGGAAATTATTAAAGGCAGGAAACCATATATAATAGGTGAATTTGGTTTTATTGGAACTCCGGGCGTAAGAGCAGTTCTTGATAGAGTTATTGAAGAGAATGGCATAGCAGGTGCTCTGATCTGGAGCTTGCGTTACCATCGAAAAGAAGGCGGTTTTTACTGGCATTCGGAACCTCTGGGAGGAGGTTTGTATAAAGCTTATCACTGGCCGGGTTTTGCCTCAGGAGAGGAATACGACGAGAAAGACATATTGAGATTGATGCGTGAAAAAGCCTTTGAGATTCAGGGGAAAAAGACACCAGAAATAACCGCGCCCAATGCTCCAGTATTATTGTCTTTTGAAGATGTTTCAAAAATCTCGTGGCAGGGTTCGGCTAGCTCCTCATTCTATGACGTAGAGAGAGCACCCTCCAAAAACGGTCCCTGGGAAATTGTGGGATTTGAAATATCTGACGCCGCTATTCAATACTATTCTCTCTTTAACGACGAGAGTGTAGAAATCGGTAAAGAGTATTATTACAGAGTTGTGGCGAAAAATGTAGCGGGAGTATCCTTACCTTCAAATATAGTTGGTCCCATAAAAATCAATCATAAAGTTTTAGTTGATAATATGCATAATTATGGAACCTTGTATTCTTACAAAGGTGAAATTTCGCTTGCTAGCCGGGAGGATAGGAAATTTAAAGAAGATACCTACAGGATTAAGGGTGAAAAGGGTAGTGAGTTGATATATCTTGTTCCCGGGAGGATGAAAAAGTGGAAAGTATATTCTTTCTCGGAAGAAAACGAACAGACCCTGGAATTCTTTCATTCTTTTGATGGTAAGAACTTTGAAAAAATAAAGGCTGAAAAGGAAACATTCTTCGGTGGCAAAGGTGATTATGAATACTGGTATCCCATACTTTATAAACATAAGTCGGGGGGTGAAAAAGCCCGATATTTAAAAATAAGGTTTATAAAAACAGCACAGATAGGCAGGGTAGAAATTTCTTATGTTAAATAAAAAGAATAATGAGCCACAGATTAACACAGATTTACATAAACTTTCTTACTAATTAACGAATATACTAATTAACCAATTAACAGACTCGTAGAATCCATAATGCAGGATAAAACAGCTTGACAAAGGCATTTCAAAAGTTTAGTATTGTTAAAAAGATATTATGAAAAAAGAATTAAAACTAACCTACGGTAAAGAAAAAATAAGTATTTTAGTCCCAGAAAATTTTCTTGCTGGAGATTTGGTTAAACCCAAGAAGTCTACCAACGAAATAACTGAAACGGAAATGAAAGAAAAAATGGTTCATGCTATTAAAAATCCTATTGATTCTTCAGGGATTAAGGAAATTGTTGCTGATAAGAAAGTGGGATTGGTGATAAGTGACGAATTTCGATCAGGGCTTCAGGAGTTAATCATTTCTGTGATGATGAACGAGATATTTAAGGGAAACCCCAAAAGTCTGGATATTTTTATTGCTAATGGTACTCATGACCCAAAAGTTTATTGCAGTAATTTTTTAGCAAAAATAAAAAATATAGCAAAAGATTTTGGTTACGAAATTAACTTATTCGTAAATGAATGCGATAGCGGAGAATATATTAATCTGGGTAAAACTCCACTAAGTACGAATGCGGAAGTTTCAAAGAAGTGGCTAAAAACCGAGGTAAGGATTTACGGGCATGAATCAAAATATCATTATATGAACGGCTACAGTGTTGTAGATAAGCAGGTCTGTCCGGGTCTTTGTTCCAGAGGTACCATAGCCTCGACTCATAAACACGCGCTAAAGCATAATTTGAGCGCTGCGGGGCGGATTATTTACCACAAGGATGAATCGAGAAAAGAGAATCCTTTCGCAGAGGATAATAGAGACGTCAGAAAATTATCCGA
>CAZQNI010000134.1:0-5026 GCA_964594255.1 uncultured bacterium
ATATACTCCGTAACTTGCTACTTTCACTGTTGCCAGTAAAGAATCTCCCTTACCATCTATTATGGGAACGTTTGCCATATGACTTCCGCAATAAATTTTATCGTTAATTGTATTGTGAGTGGCTTCAGTTAAATTTCTGCTTATACTATCGACAGCGAGTATCGAGTCTCCTTGTCCATCCACAATATAAACCACACCCGTATCAGGCATATCTACAAAGCAGTATAATTTATTATCGATAGAGTTGAATATAAGTTCCTCAAAACTATTTCCAAAAATTAAAGTATCCAAAATAGTATTTGCGTAACAATCAATTATTGTTAAAGTTCGCCAATCGCAAGCACAATAAAGTTTGTTTTCGTTGGAATTATAACATAAAATTTGTGGGTAGCGAGGTATTTTGATCGTATCTATAATAAGATTAAGAGAACATGAAATTGCATATATATTGGTATCTGAGGCCGCGCAATATATATAATCATCTATTGAGTTGTAAGATAATTCTAAGGGTCTTGCTCCGACTCGTGAAAATTTAATAAGGGAATCATTTTCGCAGTTGAATATCGCGATTAAATCGTAAACATGATCCGGAATATATAATTCATTCTGAAATTCTAAATATAACAATGGACCTAGGCCCCTATCCAAAAAATTTTCAGATATTATAGAATCGTTTGATGCATCAATTGTATATAATGTTCCGCGTCCATAATTGTTACTGGCGCAGAAAATTTTATCATCTACTGGATCGTATATAATTGATGAAGGAGAATAGGATAAAGAGATACTATCTAATAAAGTATTAGTTTCCGTGTCTATTATTTTGATTTTTTCAGATGAAGAAGAAAGCCTAGAGATGGCGTAAAGTCTATTGTTCTGATAATTAATAGTCATATCTAGTGCTGGGGCACTAATTGAGTCGATTACCTTATTGCTATCACAGGAAATTACAGCTATGGGTCCATAGGTTGTACCTGAGTAAATCTGATTATGTACAGAATCGTAAATCATACAATGTGGAGAACCGCCAAATGCATTTAAATCAATTGTTTCTACAATGCTATCGCCTGATCCGGAAATTACCGAAATAGAATTATAAGCAAAATTTCCACAGTAAACTTTATTGTTTAGAGGATTAAAACACATTTGACTTGGATTACTTAATCCATCTAATGTTTTTATAATTTGTTCGTTCTGACCATCTATAATTGTAATTGTGTTATCATCGTAATTTGCGCAATATAATTTATTACTTACGTAATTGTATTGTAAGCCTCTTGGATAATTACCTACTGAAATTGTTTTAATGATTGAGTCTGAATTCCCGGAAATAGTATGTATTGTGTTTGATTCACCATTAGAGCAGTATATCTTGTTTGATATTGAATTGTAAGAGAGAAAGTGTGTTCCTTTGCCTATATTAACTGCTCCACACCTCTGGTGAGTTATTCCATTTATAATACATATTCTATCATTTGAACCTGCTACATAAATTTTGTTGTTATTAGAATTGAATACAGTAACAGAAGGATAGTAAACTCCGCCAAAATTATCAGGAAGCCAAATGGTTTTTTCTAAATATTCAGCCTTAAGATTGTTAGTTAAAAATAAAAATATTATTGTATAAAAGAAATTAATAATTAAAAAAGATTTTCTTCTCATTTATGACTTTAATTATAGTAAATCGATAGATGTTTGTCAAGCTTTTCATTTGATATTGGTAAGATTCTTAATTTAAAAAGCAAAAATCCGAATAGTCAATTATGTTTGTAGAAAATATTCATTCGAAAAGGTTTTTTATCTTAGCTGGTGGTTTAGTCACAAAAACAACAAGTGTGAAAAGCGCTACAAATAATGTACCTACACGTAGAAGTGTTTGATTTACATCGGGGTACACCAATTTCTCGATATAATGAACAATAAATGAGCCCGGATAAGTAGACTCTAAATCATATCTTGTTCTTGATAAGTTTTCAAGTATTGTTAAAGGACAAAATCTTCTTAAAATTGTTAATATCCCTACAAAAAGTATACCTGAAAGATGAAGAGTTCTAAACAACCACCATTCAAAAAAAACTTTATTGAAGAATCCGTATATAGTCAGAAAGAAACCCAATAACATAAAAATTATCCAGATAAAGTGCAGAACTACAATTATATCCGCGATTATTTTGTACCCTATCAATTAAAAATTACCATTTGACTATTTGGTTGTTTAACTATTTGACTTAAATTCAAAGAATTTATGTATCTTCCTCATCCGAGAGAACCCCTACATAAGGAAGTTCACGGAAGAGATTATCGTAATCCATACCATATCCCACAACGAATTTATCCGGAACTTCGAACCCCACATAATCAGCTTTAAATTCATTTACTCTTCTTTCCGGTTTATCAAGAAAAACACAGGTTTTTATAGAAGCCGGCTTCTTTTTTAGAAAGTATTCCTTTGCAAAAGCTAAGGTTCTGCCTGTATCGAGTATATCGTCAACAATTAAAACCCACTTATTTTCAATATCGGTTGTAATATCTCTTAACATTTTTAGTTTTCCGGAGGATGTTTTACCCGAACCATAGGATTCAACAGTAATAAAATCCAAGGAAGGATGTATGTTATGTACATTGAACAGCCTTAACAAATCAGATAAAAAGATAAAACTTCCTTTAAGAATACCTATTACAAAAATTTCCTTGCCGTCGCTGTCTTCCGCGATTTCTTTTACAAGCTCTTTTACTCGAGTAGCTATATCGTTTTCACTTATGAGGGTTTCAAACTTCATTCCTTTTATGGTTTTCATATTGGAAATCTTCTTTACAATTTTAGGGATACAAATATAAATGTCAAGAGCATATGAAAATTAGTCTTGCAAAATAGTATAAATATCTTATTTTAAATTTGTAAAAGAAGGAGTATATTATGTTATTACTTATC
The DNA here is from genome assembly GCA_964594255.1 of uncultured bacterium. GTDB lineage: Bacteria > Hydrothermota > UBA3072 > UBA3072 > UBA3072 > JAFGHJ01. Next base: position 2,933 of record CAZQNI010000134.1, read on the forward strand.
GTTAGTTTTATAGCTTCTATAAACGACAGTATAGGTTACAATTATCTTATGGAGTACTATCCAGGAGTTGTAAGCTATCATAATTTGTATTTTTATGGAAACTTACGTTATGATTTTGAAAAATCGGAATCTTCGCGGGAAGGTAGCTCTATGCAGATGGATTATTATAAAAGATATTACAGTTTAAAAAATGATTGGTATTTAATGATTAATCCATATGGCAGTTTTAATAGAGAAGATAATGAAAATGAACTGTACGCATATTTAAGAAGTGAAGGTGATTATAAAGTTTATCCTTTTTCTGCACCTTTTTTTGCTTCATTAGGAGGTAATTTTCAAGGTTGGTGGAGAAACGCAGATACTTCAGACTTTCGCAGAGTGTCGGGAGAGTTAGAAGCCGGTATTGGATTTGGCAGGATGATTCCTTTATCAACAGCTTACGAGGTGCTTAAGATCGAAGAGGAATTGTCAGAATTGGGTAACTTAGATAAGAATATTTCAAAAGAGGATTTAGCACTTATAACAGACTTTTTAAGAAATAAAGGTCATTACCTTGATGTACGTGAATTCTGGAGAGATTTTGAAAATTTAATTAAGAATTTAGAAGGATTCAATTCTGATAGATTGGGTGCAGTCCCAACTATTAGAATCGATGAGATAATTAACCGAGGAAGTTACACTTACAGAATGAATAGAGATAGAGGATATGAAATTAGAGGGTACACCGGTTTTAAATTTTCTAAAGATTATGGGACAAGCCCTGAAATAAACTATGAGGATTTCTTTTTAGGGGGAAGATTCAGGTATTCCAGACCTATTTCAACTAAACTCCAATTTAGATTCGATTTAGAAGGAGAAACTTATGTTTCCGATTCAATTGAAATCAAAAATATAAATATTTCATCTTCTCTATATTACGAAGTGCTTAAAAAGTTATACCTAACTTTAAATGCCGGATATTACAACGTTAAAGACAGATATTATGAAATAAAAAGGGAATACTTTTCGGTATCTTTATCGCCCACCTACTATATTCAGTACCGATTATCCTTCGGTTTAAGAGGAACTTACTATTATTATACAAGCAACGATTATAACGGCGAGACCTATAGAGGCTCACTCAGCGCTTCATTTCGATATTACCTTTTCTAAAAAACTGTAAATTAACTGCCTTAGAAGTTGCTAAATATCTAAAGGAGTTTTATTTAACCTTCTCCCAGACTCTCTTCAAAAAAGATTCTCTTCCGGAGCCAATCTTGTAATTTTGATATCTTATAGGACACGTTTTATAGTAATTCTGATGGTAGTCTTCAGCCGGATAGAATGCAGAAGCTTTTTTAATTTCTGTTACTATCGGCTTATCGAATTTACCTGATTTTTCCAAAGCTTTTTTCGATTCTTCGGCTATATTTTTCTGTTTTTCATTATGATAAAATATTGCAGTTTTATATTGGGAGCCCTTGTCCGCAAATTGTCCTGTTGGGTCGGTTGGATCTATTTGTTGCCAGAAAATCTCAACAAGTTCTTTATATGTTATATTTGTACTATCAAAGGTTACCTGCACAGCTTCATAGTGCCCTGTTTTGCCGGTACATACTTCTGCATAAGTCGGATTTTTTGTTTTTCCTCCCGTATAACCTGATACAGCCTCTTTTACACCTTCTAATTCATCAAAAACTGATTCTATACACCAGAAACAACCACCTGCAAAAGTGACTTTTTCCAAAACTTCTTTTTCCATTTTTGTTTCTCCTTTTGTACTCTCTCCGTTTGCTACAAACGAAAAGATAAAGGTAATTAATATCAAAAAAACAATAAGATTTTTTTTATTTAAAAACATTATAAACTCCTTTCTTATAACAGACTTACTTTCCCTAAAAGAAGTTCCAATAAAAAGCCCCTACTGATTTTTCAGTAGGGGCTTAATGGATTAAGTGTTATATGGTCTAAATTAAGCCTTACCTGCTGAGTTTAAGACATTCTCGTTCTTATGCTTATACATATTTATTAAAGCTTCACGTGCGGGCCCGAGATACTTCCTCGGGTCGAAATCCCCCGGATGTTCAACAAGGTGCTTTCTCACAGCTGCGGTCA
>CAZQNI010000135.1:0-5003 GCA_964594255.1 uncultured bacterium
CCGTGACTTCTGCTATAAGAGGCGCTTTTAAAAAGGAAACAACCCGTCTTGAGGCCTTGAATCTTATTGGATATGAAAGTTAAAAAGAAGTCGATTAGAAGTTTAAATGATGCACAGGCAGCTGTTGAAACTGTAGGCGTTTATAATGATGTTAAGGAAATTATGGCTGAAAAGGCTCTTTTTCGGGTATTAGAAATAGAAGAGGTTTCATCTCCTGCAGCCAATATAATAAAACAGGTCGCAATTTCGCGTGGCAGCGATGCAGTTGTTCATCGAGATGTCGTTGCAGGTGATATTGAAAAGTCTAAAGTGCTTCTTCCCGGAACAATCCGGGAGCTCAAGTTGATTTCTGAAGAGTTAATGAAACAACCTTTTGGATTGCCGGAAGTGGCGAATAGAATTCTTCAGATATTGAAAAATGAAGACTCTCTGCCAGTTTTTTCAGTTATGGGTGTTCTTAATGTTACTCCCGATTCCTTTTCTGATGGCGGAGATTATTTTAACGAGCAAGAAGCTCGAGTGCGATTTGGAGAAATAGAGAAAGAAAGAGCCGATATTATAGATGTTGGTGCTGAGTCTTCAAGACCTGGTTCTGCCCGATTGGACGTTCAGGAAGAGTTAAATAGATTAGAAAGGGTTTTTCCGTTATTTAAAAAGACTTCTATAGCGATTTCAATAGATACTTATAAATCTAAAGTGGCTGAAGTCGCATTATCTAAAGGAGCCACAATTGTTAACGATATATCTGCGCTTCGAATGGATAAGGAAATGATAGATGTCCTGCGTAATTATGATTCCAAAGTAGTTCTTATGCATATGAAAGGATTGCCTGAGACAATGCAGCAAGAGCCTTATTATGATGATGTTCTAAAGGAAATTGGAGAGTTTTTTGAAGAACGAGTAGATTTTTGTCTGTCGCACGGTATTAGTGAAGACAAAATTATATTGGATCCGGGAATTGGATTTGGAAAAAGACAGGAAGACAACTTAACGATTTTGTCGAAATTAGAGGAATTTACTTCATATGGGTTTCCTATTCTTATAGGAACATCGAGAAAATCATTTATTGGCAGAATAACCGGTACCGATGTTAAAAACAGGCTAGATGCTTCTATAGCTACTGCAGTTTATTCTTATTTAAAAGGTGTTTCTATTTTTAGAGTACATGATGTGAGACAAACCAGGAATGCTCTTTCGGTTATTTCTGCGATTGGAGAAAGAAAATGATTGATTTTTCCTGGTTAGATGCGGTTGATATTATTATTGTTGCAGCTCTAGTTTTCATGGTGATAAGATTTTTTGCCAGTACGAGATCAATACCTATGCTTACAGGGCTTTTACTAATTTTAAGTCTGGTTGTTTTAAGTAATGTACTAAATCTTCCGACAATGAAGATAATTATGCACGGGCTCAGGGATCTCTGGATAATTGTATTTATTATAATTTTCCAGCCCGAGATAAGAAGAGCACTTATTAACCTTGGGAAATCAAGCAAATTCGGATATTTTATTCAGGAGGCTATTGAGATTGTTTCTGAAGAAGTTAGTAAAGCTATTATTCAACTATCTGATAAAAGAATAGGTGCTTTAATTGCTATAGAAAGGAAAGTTCCTCTTGATTATTATATCAGAACGGGAATTAAAATGGAAGCCGTAGTTTCATCGGATCTTTTAGTTTCGATATTTTCAATATATTCACCTCTTCATGATGGAGCGGTTATAATACAGGAAGATCGTATTGTCGCTGCGAAAAGCATATTACCTTTGACGGATCATCCGGATCTTAGTCCTACACTGGGAACGAGACACAGGGCAGCGATTGGTCTTACTGAAGAAACAGATGCAATATGTCTTGCGGTATCGGAAGAAACAGGTTCAATATCTATAGCAGTAGGTGGAGACTACTACGGTGATTTAGATGTTAAAGAACTTAAATCAACTATTCAGGATATGTTGCAGAAATAATTGATTTTAACGGAAAGGGAGGTATTTAGTTTGTTTGTTAAGAAGATCATCCGAAAGGAAGTAATAGGGTTTTTTTCTGTATTTGTGGTTTTATTTTCAGTATATCTCTACACAATTGCCCCCACTGTTTCACTCTGGGATTGCGGCGAGTTTATAGCCTGTTCTCACATTTTAGGAGTTGCTCATCCTCCTGGAACGCCTTTTTACGTTTTGATCGGAAGAGTTTTCGATATTCTTCTTCCTTGGGGGGAGGTCGCGAAGAGAATAAACTTTCTCTCGATTCTTTCAGGCGCTTTAGCAGGGGGTTTTCTATTCCTGATAATTCTTAAAGTATTAAGTAGATTCAAGGAAAATAAAGCGGATAAATTTTCTCTTGGCAATCATCTTATTGCTATTTTTTCATCTATTGGTGCCGGCTTCTGCTTCAGTGTCTGGGATAGCTCTGTAGAGGCTGAGGTATATGCTACTTCACTTTTGATACTTACGATGATCATATGGTTAGTCCTTCACTGGGATGACAATAGAGGTAAGGTAGGAAATAATAATTTGCTTCTTCTCTTAGTTTACTTATTAGCTTTATCTGTGGGTATTCATCTCCTGCCGTTACTCTTATTGCCCGGAGCGTTGGTGTTTATACTTTTAGTAGACTGGAAAGTATTTAAGAATCCTAAACTTATAGCGGTTGCACTAATACTTGTTGTAATAGGTGTCTCTACCTATTTATATTTAATAATAAGAGCGCAGGCAAATCCGGGTATAAACGAGTCGGATCCTACGACATGGATAAAATTATGGGACGTAATATCAAGAAAACAATATGGCGAAATGGATTTATACCCCAGGCACACTTCCTGGAAAACCAATTTAAGTCTAATACCTGCGTTTATTGAACAACTTAAAGTGTTCTTTAAGTATTTCTCATGGCAATTTTTCCCATATCCGAGAGAGGCTACAAGTACGTTAATCCGTTATATATCAATATTCGGAACATATGCATATGTTTTAATTGGATTTTGGGGCATGTTTGTGCATTTTAAGAAAGACAGAAAATCTTTTTACTTGTTTTTCATAGCTTATATACTTTTGACCATAGGATTGGTGGTTTATTTGAATCACGAATTTTCGCCATCGGATCCCAATCCGGCGCACCAACCAAGAGAACCGAGAGAAAGAGATTATTTCTGGACTGCCGGTTTTTTCTTTTTTATGTTTTATGTGGCTCTTGCATTATACTGGATTTATGAACAGTTAAAGAAAAATAAAATTATTCCCGCGTATTGTGTACTTGGTTTTAGTTTTATTATGGGGTTTGTTCCTTTGATTTCGAATATAAAAAGTCACGCAAACAGAAGAGAAAACTGGATTGCGCATAATTACGCGCATAACCTTCTTTCTAGCGCTGGTGAAAATTCTGTGTTTTTTACTAATGGAGACAATGACACTTTTCCTCTTTGGTTTCTTCAGGAGGTTAAATCTTTCAGGAAATTTGATGCTGTGAAAAAGAAGGGTGTTAGAGTTGCGTGTTTCGCTCTCATGAATACGGAATGGTATATAAAACAGATGAAAAAATCAGGTATACCAATGGATTTTGATACACCTTTTAGAGGAACATATTTTGAGAGTGTATATTTGAGAGATAAAAGGAGTAAAGGCATAGAACAGGAATTTGAGGATTGGATTATAGATAATTTGCCTTATTTGAAAACCAATGATGGAAAAGTCATAATGCGTAAGGAAATAGCTACCCGCCTTATTATTCTTTGCTCTCAGGGTATAAAGCCGACGTACAACGACCTTATCATGATATCGGATTCTTTTGTTCGGAAATATATAAAAGATGATTTTAATCCTTCTGTGAACATCTATTTTTCCAGTACTGTGTCTCCGGGAAATAAAAACTGGTTAGAGGATCATTTATTATTGGAAGGCCTTGCATATAGATTGGTAGGAAAAAAAGGTAAAAATATGATGGATGTTTCTCGTTTCTTAGATTTGTTCGAAAATAAATTAAAGTTCAATTCGGTAAGCAATCCCAATGTATATAAAGGTCCAGCAGCCGAGAGAATAGTACGTAATTATGTTCTTACCTTCTATCAGTTTGGTTTGAAACTAATGGGGGAAGCAATATCTTCTAAAAAACCTGTAAATCTAGAGAAGTTTAAGATAGATTTAAATGAAGAAAAGAAAGAAAAACTAGAGAATGCCGCTGTATTGTTTAAAAAATCTATAAGTGTTTCTGAGGATTATTCTTTGTTAATACCCATATTTAATGAATTAAGAATAATTTATATTGTTTTAGGGGAACCAGATAGTTTTATAGCTCTTATTAATGAAATCCCTGAAGATAGATTTTTGTCTGAATTTCAGTTTTTCAAAGGACAGTTATTTCTGGATAAACTGGTGTTTAATAAAGATATTCCGGAAGAAGAAAAACAAATACTCGTACAGAAAGTAGAAAGTGAATTCAAGAAGATTCTGGGTTCTTCAGAGGACGGAAAAAATATAAATGCTTATATAGGATTGTTGGATTTATATGCGGAGATTGGAGAGAAAAACAAGAAAGACATTCTGACAGCAGAATTAGTAACTGACCCCCGGATTTTCAGTAGCGTTTTTATGTACAACTATGATTACAAAAAAGATACTGCAATGTCTATTTATCTATTAAAAAGGTGGTTGGAGGTAAATCCTTATGATAAGAAAGCTAAAATATTGCTTGATTCTCTTATTCCTGGTTCTTGAAATTAATGGCTGTAAACGAGTTTCTCTACCTCATTCGATAGGTGGCAGAGACGAGGTAATTCTTATTGCTCCTGCTGAATTTCAAGTAGATTCTTTTATTAATGTATTAGAGAAGGTTGAGTATTATCCAACGGAAGAAAACGTTTTTAATGTAAAAAGAGTTGGTTTATCCGAAATTAATCGTTATAAGCTCTGGAGAAATGTGGTTATTATTGGCAATTTTGAAGAAAGCTATATCAACAATTTATTGGGAGAAAAAGCAAAAGAAGAACTTGAAAAAGGCGCACAGCTTTTCCT
>CAZQNI010000136.1:0-5000 GCA_964594255.1 uncultured bacterium
GATCCGAGTATTGCAGGATTCAGAATATGTGGGGAGGTTTGTACGCTATTAACACTGAAGACCACAATGCGTTAATCGGAGAACATCCCGATTTTAAAAATTTATTTATATGTACCGGTTTCAGTGGGCATGGTGCTATGGAAGCTCCGGCTGCAGGTTTGTCAATTGCCGAAATAATAGAAAGTGGAGAGATTAAGACGATACCCGAGGTTAACCAACTCAATATTCAGCGCATCAGGTATAAAGAACTAATAAAGGAAACAATAGTAATATAGTAATTTAAAAATCAAACAGCAAAAAGCAAAAATACAAATCAAAATTCAAAAATATATTTTTAAGACAAACAAACAAAACCCCCTTTCTAACCTATACAAATAGGCGTTTTATCTTTTTTAGTTTTTACATTTTAATTTGTCATTTTTATTTTTAATTTTTAATATTTAATTTCTGTAAAGAAGGGGGGTGAATAGAAACTAATAAAGTCTTGACAATCGTTATATTTTCAATAATATACAGATATGAAAGATGTTGCTATAGAGGGGGATTTATTGTATTTCTCCATAAAAGAGATTTTTTATTTGCTTTCAAGGTTCAAAAAAACTGGTCGTTTGATTATTAAGGAACAGGGAAACGTTTATGTTTCAGATGGAAAGGTCTTACATGCTGAAATGGACAAATTAGAGGGACTCGAAGCTTTTTTTTCTATTGGGATGAAAAAAGAAGGGAAATTTGTTTTTCAACCTGACGAAAAACCCACCGTGAACACTATTTTTCAACCGCTTACAGAATTAATAGATGAGATAGAGACACGAGAAGCTCAGGTTGAGGAGTTTAAAAAGGATCTTCCCCCTGGTTCAATTATTCCTGAGAAGTCTTCAAAAACCCCGGAAGGGGATAAAATTGCCCTGAAAAAAGATGAATGGAAAGTTCTGATTTTGGCTGACGGGAAGAAAAAACTCTCCGAAATTATTAATTTGAGTCCTCTTCCAGAGCTGGATACTTTGAAAGCATTATCCTGGTTATTTAAAGAATCTTTGCTATATGATCCAGAGGAAAGAAAAAGGGTTCTTGAAAAAGGGCTTAATGATACTAATGTTTTTTTAAAAGCTTTTGGTGATGGCCCCTGGCTTGAAGGGCTTAATGAACTGATTGATAAATATGAGGTAAAAGATGCTGTTTCTTTTAATGGGAAGAGTTTGAATATAAATAAAGAAAAATTTTCTTTAGATCTTGAAAGAACTAAACAATTTTTCTCTGAAGTACTAGATTGTCTACACGGAAAAGCAACGGAAGTTCTTGGGAAGCTACTGGTGAATAAAAAACTTAAGGAAATAAAGAATGAGTCCTGATATCCCGTTAGATGGATTAATGAAAGTTAAAGATATTAAGGGATTTGCTCTTGTATCTTCTGAGGACGGGTCAATTTTGAATAGTGGTGGAATAACTCCGGGTAATATCGATGACCTGGTTGCTTTTACAGGTTCCGCTGCTGAGATTATAGCAGACTCCTGTAAGATCGGTGGGATAAGTTCAATTAAAGGAATTGGTAGAGATACTATTGTTATTATACCTTTCGACGGGAATTATCTGGGTCTTGTGTTGGAAAAAAACATTGAAGATATAGAAGAAAAAGTACAGAAGAGCCTTGAAGGATTGAAAAAGGACGTTTCCTCGGAAATAGGGAACCTCATAAGAGATAGAGCAGAGCAATTGAATATGTTGTTACGCGAATTCGTTAAGGATTCTGATCCTGAGATGTGGAAAGGATACATAGCGAGTGGTCTTTCGGCTCTTTCTAAAGATGACAAAATTAAAGGTTTGATCAAATTAGAGGGTATGGAGTTGAAAGTTGGAAATTCGGAAGGTTTAAATAGGGATGAGATAAACAAGTTTATGAAATTGTTGCTCGACTTTATTGTAAAAAAGGCGTTAAGTGAGTTTGGTAAACAGCAAACGAAAATAATTGTTCAAAAAGTAATTAGAGAAATTAGCGAAAAGAATAAATAATGATAGATTTAAAGGATTTAAAAGAAAATTTTAATTTAGAGGCTACTTTTAATTTAGGGGAGTCGAAAGAATATGTGGGAAAACTTGAAAGTGGCAAAGAGTCTTTGGATAGAATAAGTCTCGTATTGACTCAGACTTTTGATGCTATTGGATCCCTCCCTTTCCGGCAGTTGATTGTTAAGGGTAAGGATAAAAAAGTAGTTATCTTTTATTATAGAAATAATTTTTTCGGTGTGGTTGCAGATAAGGGTGAAAATGTTGAGAATATTTTGAAATATATTTACGAAAAAGAAAGCGCAGTAAGAGCAAAGGCAAGAGTAAAAGAGAAAAAAACAGAAAGAACTGTAGTTGAGAAAAAAGAAAAGATAGAAGCGGAAAAAGTTAAAAAAGAAGAAATATTAGCAGAAGAAAGAGAGGCAGAGAAAGAAGAAATAAAAGCGAAAGAAGCAGAAGCCAAGGCATTAAAAGCAGAAGAGAAAAAAGAAGAAGTTGAAGAAATTAAAGAAGTTAGTGTGCCTAAGGTTGTTCTGAGCGCTAAGATTATAGATGATATTGAAGAAATAGCAGGGGATTATCTTGGTGATTTTTCTTTAGATATAGTATCTAATGTAATTGAGGATAGTGGGATAAATAGAGAAAAACCAACGAAAGACCAGGTTTTAGAAGTTGCCCAATCGCTTAAAGATGCTGCTTCTTTAATAATTGGTCCTTCGAAAGCAAAAAAATTAAAGGAAGATATTTTGAACAAGATAGAGGAGGTAGAATGAATTTATTATTAGTATTTTTAGGTTCCCTACCAGAAGAGATTACCAAAATGGCATCTTTTAATAGTTGGATAATGATTGTCGCGGCAGTTTTTCTGTGGATTACTTTTGTTCGTTTCGGGATAATTGCTAAAAGATATGAGAGAGTTTTAAGAAAAAAAACAGAGTGGCAGTTTATCATTATTGCCCCGTCTGGGGTTCTTGTATATGCTGTTTTACAATTGCTTTCAGTATTTCAAGGTAATTTGAAAATGCCGGTTAATACCGGTAGAATTGCATATTCGTTATTCTTTATTTCGGGGATTTTATCTTTACTAGGGGCGTTGCGTTTTAGAAGAGTGGTAAGTCCGAAAAGGGGAGGTTTCAGATGAGAGTCGATATCCCTTTTGAGATTCTTTTTGCCATTGGTATACTTATTTTTACGTTATCTCTTTATGTTTATGGATTAATTATAAAAAGGCTTCTTCCTCTTATTGAGAAAAAGGGGATATGGATTTTACCTGTTATTGGTTCTGTTTTTTTGGTTTTATCAGCAATCATCCATTTTTATCGCGTTTTGTACTTCGGCAGAAATCTTTCTATTGCTGATCCGGCAGATCTTTTTCCTTTGATTAAAGGGATATTAAGAGCTAACTCATTAGAAGCATTTTCGATTCTTGGGGCAGCCCTCTTGACACTCATAGGAATTACCATATATTATCGTTGGATTTCGAGGTAAATCTGGATAGGAGTTTAGGTATGTATAATGTTTATGTGAAAGTTAAGTATTGTCTATAAATGAAGAAAAGGAGGTTATATGCAAGGTGCTATTGAGTTTTTCCAACAAGGTAAGTGGGCTATGTGGCCGCTGCTTTTTTGTGCAATCATTGGTTTTGCTTACATAATTGAAAGGTTGATAACATTTGCTCGTCTAAGATTGGATCCTGAGGATTTTGCTGAAGAACTTATAGAAATATTTAAAAAAGATGGGGCTTCTACTGCTCTTGAGTATTGCCGACAATTTCCTTCTCCTGCAGCACGTGTTTTCGGACCGGCAATAGAGAAATATAAAGATAAAAAATCTAAAGACAAACAAGTTTTTGAAGAGGTTATGACAAGGTATGCCACAAGAGAACTGGCTTTTCTTGATAGAGGTATGTTAATCCTTGCTTCCCTTGCCAATATTGCTCCGATGCTTGGGTTCCTTGGAACGGTTTCCGGTATGATTAACGCTTTTAATTCAATAGCTCTAGCCGGAACTGTTGAAGCTACTTTGGTTGCGGCTGGTATTTCGGAAGCTCTTATTACAACCGCCACGGGGTTATCACTAGCTATTCCGATTTCAGGAGCTCATGCGTTCTTTTCTCAAAAAGTAAATGGGTATACCCGGTCAATGGAGGAAGCGGCTGCTGCTTTGATGGATGCTTTATTGGAGGCATAAGTGAAACTTCACGAAAAGAAGATAAGAGGTCCGGAGATTCCGACTGCTTCAATGGCAGATATAGCTTTTCTGCTTTTGATATTCTTTATGGTTACCACTGTGTTTGCCAATGAAGTCGGACTCCAAATTATGCTTCCGGAAAAGGGAGAAGAAGTTAAAGTTAAATCCGAAAATATTCAGCGAATATATGTGGAGGAAAAGGGTGAACTCAGAATTAACGGGGAATCGGTGAGTCAAGATCAGTTAGTAGATGAGGTAAAGAAAATTCTTGCTGAGAATAAAGACGCGATTTTTTCTATAAAGACTCATCCAAGAGCACAGTATGAATACATGGTCAATGCTTTAGACAAATTAAGATTGGCAGATGCTGAGAGATACTCTTTAGCGCCTTCATCCGAGGAGTGAGGTAGGGCTTATGAAACTGAGTAAAGAAAAAGTGCAGGCTACAATACCAACAGCTTCAATGGCGGATATAGCTTTTCTGCTTTTGATATTCTTTATGGTTACTACTACTTTCAGAGCCGAGACTGGTCTTCAGGTAATTATACCCCAGGTGGAAGCAGCAGAAAAAATGCCAGCCAGGAATTTGACTCATATCTGGATCGCAAAGAATGGACTTGTTTCTATTGATGATGCGCTTGTTTCTACAGAACGAATATCTGAAATAATGGCAAGAAAGAGGCAAATAAATCCGGATATAATTGTCTCCGTTAAATGTGATAAAGCTACCAGTTATAAGCTTGTGGAAGATGTGCTGAACGAATTCGTCGATGCTTCGGTCTTAAGGATTCATCTTGCCGCAAGAAAGA
>CAZQNI010000137.1:0-4994 GCA_964594255.1 uncultured bacterium
AGTTGGAAGAGGCGCAGGGAGAGATATTAAAGTACGGACTTGTATTATCTGAGGTTAAGAGGACAAAAGGGGAAATAGATGTTGTTATCCAACAATTTCCCGCACCGGGTGTAGAGGTTACTTTTGGAGATAACGTAAAACTTGTTGTTGGACAATAAAATGAGGGAGGTGAAATGTATAACGTAAAGGAATTAGATAATTTTAAGAGAGCTTTATGGGTGTTTTTTTACTGGTCTCGTAGTTTGACAGCGGTCAAGAAAAGTGTTTTTGCTATAGGGATTGCGTGTCTCACCGGGCTATCAGCTTACCTTAAGGTGCCTCTTCTCTGGACTCCTGTTCCTATTACGTTGCAGACGTTTTTTGTTCTCCTTGCCGGAGTTCTTCTCGGGCGGAATTGGGGAGGTGTGAGCCAGATAATTTATGTGGGTGTCGGTATGTTAGGGTTCGGGTGGTTTGCAGGGGGTAGTATTTTTGGACCTACGGGAGGATATTTAATTGGTTTTATTTTAGCGGCTTTCTTTCTTGGGTATGCAATAGATAAATATTTACACTCAAGAAAATTTCTTTCTATCCTTTTGTTGATGTTTTTTGCGTGTTTCTTTTTAATATATATTCCGGGATTGATTCAATTAGGGTTTTATCTTTATCTTGTTAAAGGATCTTTCCCGGGATTGGCGACACTTCTTGCTATGGGATTTTTTCCGTTTGTTCCCGGAGATTTGATTAAAATTACTCTTGCCGCAGCTGTTGCTGCTGCGATTATACCGAAGAACACAGGTTCTTTGCAGCAGTCAAATGGTTGAATTATCTGAAATAAATAAAATATCAAAATTTAAAAAGCAAAATGACAGATAAAAATTTAAAAATTCCTTTACCCTTTAATTTTGGATAGTCTTTTTTTGTTCATTTTTGAATTTTAATTTGTATTTTTCCATTTTGATATTTGATTTTTACATTTTAGTGACTTTCTTATTTATATATTGAAGGCGCAAATCGTTGCGAGAATTACTTTATGGTACTATAATAAATACACTATGTTCCAGATGATAATAAAAACAAAAGATTTTGATTTTTTGAAGACTTTTAATTCCGGTCTTTTTTATTTTTTTTATGAAGATAATCCTGTGAGGAGGGTTTATTTTAAAAACAGGATCGTTGAGCTTGTTTTCAGGCAAGAGGGTGAGAATTTAATAATTGATTCGCCTGATGATATCAAAAGAAAAAAAATAGAGATTTTAAAGAAACGAATTTCCTATTGTTTTGGTCTCCATGAAGACTTGAGGGATTTTTATGCTCTATGCAAAAAAGATAAGGTTTTGAGAGATTATCTTCCAAAAATAAAAAAAACGAGAATTGTTTCTGCTTTTTCTGATTTTGAAGCGCTGGTTGGTGCCATAGTTTCTCAAAATAATTCGTACAGAAATTATCGAAAACAAATGAGAAAAGTTTATAGAAAGGTAAATTTTGTAAAGGCGAATTATAAAGAGAAGCAAATAAAAAAAATGCACATTGGCTATAAAATTTCCTATATTATGGAGCTTGCGAGAAATTTTGATAAATTATATATAAAAGACATTAAGGGTATAGGAAATTATTCCGTAAATCTTTACAATATTTTTCAGAAAAGAGACTATGATTCTTTTTATGTTGATTGTTTGACCGAAAGGATTATGAGAGAAAACTATGGTATCAATAACTGCTTTGAAGAAAACAGCAAAAAACTATGGGGAAAATATAGAGGACTTGCAGAAGCCTATCTACAGAGGTTCTTTGAGCAAAAATAGCTTTTTTATTTTTTTTCTAATTTGTCAAGTCTCTTATCGATTTGATCGAGTTTATCTTCTATCTTATCGAGCTTTTCAATAATTCTATCGAGATTTTCCATTTTATCTTTTAATTCTTCTATTCCATCTTTAGCTTTCAGGCGGGTGCCTTCTTCTACTGTTTTCAATTTATTGGTTATCTCGGTGATTTTATTTTGTATTTTTGCTATTTCATCAGACTGAGGCGCGTTACAACCAATAATTGAGAGAAGAAAAGGAATTATTAGTATAAGTTTTTTCATATTGTCCTCCTCGTTTTCCGGAAATTTACATTAAGTTTAAAAAATATCAAGCTATAAAGCATTTTTTCTTTGTGGAAGAGCCATTTCATACCTTGCGATGATTTTATCTATTATCTCATTCTCTCTTTTATCTACTACTTGTCTTGCGGGATCCGCGTTATACCAACTAATAATTTCTTGTGCTCCAGTAAAAAAGGGGATGGTAGCGGTATAATCCGGTACGAACCGTTTTATCTTGGAATTGTCGAATATCATACTATGAGATTTGTCTCCCAGAAGACTTGCGCCCCACTCAGGGTCAAAGTAAGCTATAAACTCTGAAGGTATATGTACTATCCGGGCTTCGGCTCCTGCGGCATGTGCTACTATCTCGTAAATTTGATTCCAAGATAAAAGTTCATCTGAAGTGATGTGGAAAGCTTCCCCTATAGCTTTATTGTTACCTAATAAACCTACAAAGCCCCTGGCGAAATCCCTGTGGTGTGTTAGTACCCATAATGAAGTCCCGTCTCCATGTACGATGACTTTTTTGCCTTTCCGCATTCGGTCCACCAATGTATATTTGTTGTGCATAGGTAGCATGGTGCAGTCGTAGGTGTGAGAAGGGCGAACGATAGTTACAGGAAAGTGGCCTTTTCGGTAAGCTTGGAAAAGGCGTTTTTCGCAGGCAATTTTATTTCGAGAATATTTCCAGGAAGTGTTAGACAAAGGAGTACATTCGGTTACAGGGAGTTTTTCAGGTGGGGTTTGATAGGCGGAGGCTGAACTTATGAAGATGTACTGTCCTACCCTGCCGCCAAATAACTCGAGATCTCTTTTGATATGTTCGGGTGTAAAGGCGACCCAGTTTACAACCACGTCGAATGTCCTGTCTCCCAATGCTGCTTCGGATGAAGATCTATCTCTAATGTCTCCGTGCAAGATATGAGCTTTTTCCGGAACAGGCCTTTTAGTTTTGCCGCGATTTAAAAGATACAGTTGAAAACCTTCTTCAACGGCTAGTTCGGCACACGCCGAGCTGATAACACCTGTTCCTCCAATGAATAAAACTTTCATATATTTTTCTCCCTCTGAAATTAGATTTATGCTCGATAATTTTTTATAAATCCACTATTTAAATTTATGGAAATAATGTAAAATATCAAGAGCATAAGTTTGTTTTAAAAAAAATTGAACCACAAAGTACACAAAGAGCACAAAGATTTTAATTTTTTATTCAACTATATAATTTATTCCTTAAATAAAAATCCTGTTAGTATTGCTTAGCCCTGTCCGGTATTTTTCTATAGTTGGGAAGGGTTTTTTAAAAAAATAAATTAAAGTTGGGGTGGAGGGGCTTCGTGCCCTTTGTGGGCTTTGTGGTTTAAAAAACTATGGTTGACAAAGGCAGAAAAAACAGCTACGATATTTTATAGAAGTGAATAAAGTAATAAAAGTGAACGATAAAATATATTTCTATTCAAGGAAGGTTCCCTCGTCTAACACAACACTAATAAAGGGAGACGTGAATATACTGATAGATCCGGGCTATAATCCT
This sequence comes from uncultured bacterium, assembly GCA_964594255.1. Taxonomy (GTDB): domain Bacteria; phylum Hydrothermota; class UBA3072; order UBA3072; family UBA3072; genus JAFGHJ01. Next base: position 3,603 of record CAZQNI010000137.1, read on the forward strand.
ACTCTGAAGATAAGGGCGCTTGAACCCTTAATAAAGGAAGCCGGAATAGGGATAAAGAACATTGATGAAATATGGTTTACGCATAGCCATCCTGATCACACAGGGTTGGCTTATTACCTGCTTCAGGAAAAACAAATGAAAATTGTCTGCCATCCGTGGGGGAAGAATTTTATAACAACAGAACCTCCTATCCGCGGTCTTATTGAAAGGGAAAAAATAGATGATGCGGTTCTGAAGAGATTATATCCCATAGATGTAAAAAGAAGAAAGAGAATTGAAGCTCTGGTTCGTTATCTTGTTAAATTTTACGCAAGATTTCTTTCTATAAATAGTCATGCGGTGAAAGTGGATGATTGTTTTTCTGATGAGGAAGTCAGATATGGTATTAAAGTTGTCTTTCTTCCCGGTCATACACTTGATGAAGTTGGTTTTTCTCTTGGTTCTATTCTTATTACGGGCGACCTTATAGCAACTTTTTCTTTTAAGCGACCGGCAGTCTTGAATGTCCCGTCTTCCGATATCGATGATGCGATTTCTTCCTTGAAGAAAATTTTAGAAATTTCCCCCAAGTTGATTCTACCCGGGCACGGGAATTACTCCAAAATTGATGCGAATCTTGTGAATGAAATTTATAAACAAACTATTAATCTAAGAGAAAAAGGGATTTTATTGGTGAGGAATAGTCATTCATTTATGACCTATGCGCTGGGGTTACAAAAAATTCTTCCTACTTTTACTCTCAGGATTCAGGAAAGATTAGCTCTTTTGTATATTATTTATAAGAGCTATGTAAAGGGTGAAGAGAGTAAATTGCGCGAAAAGATAGTGAATTAACCATAGAGAAAAAACGCACATTGAAATTAATGCAGCTAAGCCGCCGAAAATCAAAAATTAAATCTCAAAATGTAAAATTACAAATCAAAGTTTAAGAAAAACATTTACCACAGAGGACACAGAGGAATAATTGTGTTTAAAAGGAAAAAACACTGAGAACACAGAGAAAAAAACAAATAAGAACTCTGTGCTCTCTGTGGTTAAAAAAATCAGGGGTTGAGAGAGGTGGGCTCTGTGTGTTTTTATTCATTTTGCTTTTTACTTTTTAATATTTAATTTATTCCAGATAGAGTTATACTAAAGCATGAAGGCTTTTTTTTGTTTTTTCTGAAACACGCCCACTTATGTTATATTGAAATTAATCTTACTCGGTGACCCATACCTTAATCGTATCCAGTACAACTGCTCCTATTACTCCCATCGCGAAGTCCTCATCGAGCTGGTCGTAATCGAAATAAACGTCTGATTTGAAGCAATTCTCATCCATAGCCATGACTGCTAAGGTATAAAAAGTGTCAACGTTAGGGAATAGATATTTAGCAGAGAAAACATTAAGAG
>CAZQNI010000138.1:0-4973 GCA_964594255.1 uncultured bacterium
CAGGTAATAAAGCACTCCCTTCGTGGAACAATTGGGGTTCATTGTTTTTGAAGGGAGTTGAGTGGGGATTAATAATTGTGTTTTACTTTGCTATACCTCTATTTATTTTATCTTTACTTCCGGGATCTGTTATACAATTTTTGGTAAATCCAAAGTTTGTAATATCAAGTTTAAAAATTGGTGGGTTTTTTGTACTTTTTCTTTCTTTCCTTTTGGGCTTCGTCGTAATGTTTTTTCTACCGATGGGTCTAATTCTTTTTTCTGATTCCGGATCTTTTATTAATGCAGTTAGATTTAAAAAAATATATCAGCATATTAAAAATAAGCTTGCCCCTTATCTTGTCACATATTCTCTAATGGTTTTCCTTCTGGTGTTTGATTTCCTTTTACATCTTGTATTGAACACATACATTATTCACTTTGGATTAATACTAGCTTATTTTCTTTTTGTTTGGTTAGGATTTTTAATTCTACTGATGTCTGCTTCTTTATTTATCGAGAGCTTTTAACTTATTAACAAAGTTTTTGAGAGAGCGAGTACGGAATAATTTTTCAGGGATTGTAAGTTCCCATTTGTTTTTATTGTTTTTACTGATAATAAGATCTGCTTTCCTAATTAATGTATCATCCTTAAGGAAAACTGTTAGGGCAAAACCATTTGTTTTCTCTGTAATTTTCAATAATTTAGAGACAGAATCTTTTTTGCAGATTGATTCACCTCTGATCTTTTTTAAATTTGAAAGTGAGAAATTTGGCAAGTAAATTTTGGCCGGTATTTTGTATTCTCGCATTCGAAAACTTACTTCCGGATCGGCTTTTTTCTGGAACATCATATAAAAGATTTCTTTACCCTCATTTCTCCATTTTTTCTCATATTTTGTGGAAAAATGGTCGGAAAGTTCATTTGTCCAGCCTTTTCGGAACAAAGGTTCCCATAAATGCACAGCAGATATTTCTTCAAGTATAAAATCTCTATAGAACGGATCGTCGGTCGCGATAATTATTTTCCCTTTGTTTGTAGAACAGGAAGCTGCTATCTTCAAAAACTCTTTGTCAAGTAATCGGTTTTTATAATGTTTCTTTTTGGGCCATGGATCGGGGAAGTTAAGGTATATATGGGAAATTGACTTTTCCGGTATTAACACAATAAAAGCAGCTTTCGCTTCCAGGCAAACTAACTTGACTCTCGGTGTGTTTGTTTTTTCAATCGTTTTTTTAGCTCTCCGGAAAGATTCTATTGAATAGTCGATGCCAAAGAAATTTCTTTCAGGATGAAGGGTTGATTTCTTAATCAGAAAGTCGCCATTACCAAAACCAATTTCACAATCAATGGGATTTTTGTTTCTAAAAACACTCTTCCAGTCTACAGGTTTATCTAAATCTCTCCAATTCAATCCTATATCCATATATTTAAATTAATTCAAGCTTTCTATTTGTCAAGGGTTTAGGGAATTAAACAAAAAACTAATTGAACCACAAAGATCACAAAGAACACAAAGTTTTTTATTTACTTTTTAAGCTAATAACTAACGGCCAAAGTCCAAAAGCTAAATCAAACAACAAATCACACAAATATCACAAATAGTTTTTGCTTTTTTACTACTAACTACTATCTGCTATCCTATTTTTTCTTAAGCCAATTTATTATAACTAATAATACAAGGGCACCGATGAAAGCCGTTATTAAAGAACCGATAAGGTCGCCATATTTAATTCCCAACGATAATGAAATACCTAAAATGTCTAATAGAAATCCTCCTATTAAAGACCCTATACATCCGACAATAATGTTGCCTAAAAGCCCGTAACCTTTCCTTCCTTTCATTATTTTGCCTGCGAGCCAACCAGCTAGTGCTCCGATAATTAGAAACCATATAAAACTCATAATCAATTACCTCCTTTTTTCTTTAAAAAGATACCTTGAGTTAATTGCTATGTCAAGTGTTGTGATGGTATAAATATCCGGCTTAAATATAGAGATCTACTTTAAACCATTATATCAAGTTTACCAGTAATGATGTACCAATTCGCGAATGTGATGGTCGTAAACGCTTTTTACCTTATGCATTATTTCGTCTGATAGGGGAGAGAGATCCGAAACGGAAAAATTCTCTTCTGCCTGTGATGGACGTTTTGCACCCGGAATAGTACATGTTACGGCATCAAACATTAAAATCCAGCGTAAGGCGAACTGTGTCAGGCTCATTCCGGGTGGACATATCTCTTTGAGCTCTTCGACGACTTTTAATCCGGTATTATAATCAACTCCTGAGAAGGTCTCGCCACGGTCAAATGCCTCACCTTTGCGGTTAAAATTTCTGTGGTCGTCAGAAGCGAAAGTTGTATCTTTGTTAAATTTGCCGGTCAACATTCCTGAAGCAAGCGGTACACGAGCTAGGATACCTACTTTACGTTTTTTTGCCTGTTCGAAAAAAAGTTCGGAAGGCCTGTGGCGGAACATATTGAAAATAATTTGTATCGATTGCACGTTAGGATATTCTATCGCTTTTAATGCTTCTTCAACTTTTTCTACACTTACACCATAATAACGAATTTTACCTTTTTGGACAAAATCATCCATTATTTCGAAAACTTCCGGCAAATAATAGACTTCGGTAGGTGGACAATGCAGTTGAAGTAAATCTATAGTTTCTACATTAAGATTCTTTAAGCTACGCTCAATGAAAGATGTAAGATTTTCACGATTATATCCCTCTGCAATATGAGGATTTAATCTTCTTCCGGCTTTGGTAGTAATATATATATCGCTATGCTCCCGTTTTAACTCTGAAAGCAGACGCTCGCTGCGTCCGTCACCGTAAACATCGGCTGTATCGAAGAAATTTACCCCAAGTTCTACTGCTTTATGTAGTGCTGCTATTGATTCGTTATCTTTTACGGGTCCCCAGGTACCACCAATTGCCCACGAACCAAAACTCACCGTCGAAACTTTAAATCCTGTACGTCCTAATTCTCTATATTGCATTTATTTGCCTCCCGGAAAGATTGTGGATATTTAATATTGAAGTAACAAACCAATTTTTGTCAATCTTTTTTAAACCAATCAATTGCTTTATCGATTTTTGTAAAGACTTTTAGATTGTATCCTCTGTGGACAGCGACGTTTTCCAAAAGTATTTCATCGACGTTTGTACTGGAGTAAACGAGAGCTACCTTATGTGGTATTGTTTTCATTTTTTGGTCCGTATCAAACGGTATAGTTCCTATTGAAAATGTATCCGTCTTTTCCCCAATAATTTGTGCTTGCCGCATATCTATTAAAAATCGAGAATAACCCTTTTCATTGTGATAATCAAAGACAAACTTTTGCAGTGTTAGGGAATCGTCGGGGCGGCGAAGTTTACCCTTAACACGAATAATACAAACTTCATTGTTTTCATCAAACTCAGTGGTGTACTCCATTTTTTACCTCTTGTTGATTTATACCGTTTTCTTCCATTGTACTCCTAAACTAATAAATTAGAAATGAAGGGAAAATTTCACCCCCATTCCTTCTTTCTTGCGCGTTACGTCCAAACCCAGCACATATTTTTCTTTATTGAATTCAATTAGATGACCCCATCTTTGTTGTTTCTTTCCCCTGTTGATTCTACCGGCAGATAGGGGTGCATCAACCAGGGACCATAAGGATCCAACGCTAGCGACACCGGCACCAATCCAAAACAAGGCGTTAGTCCTATCAAAAGAGTATCTAATAGTATCAGCAGCTTGATGATCGATGCCAACCGTTAAGGCTAAAGCAGCTCCACCTACAACCATAGCTTCTTGAATTATTCCTTTTTTGATTTCCCCATTATAATATTGTCCGAGACCTGGAAAAACGAGAGATAAGACAAGGGCTATTGCGGGAGATTTTTCCTCTTTAATTTCAGCTATTCCGAGAGACTCTTTGACAATCTTTTCAACTTCTTCCATTTTATAAGCAAATATGTTTCCATCTATTGTTTGAACCTTGATAGAAACGTCCGGTATTTGTTCAATTATCTGTCCTCTTATAACTGAACCATCTTCGAGATAGACAACATCCTGCATTAGTTGTTGAGCAGAGAGATTCAGGACAAAGCAAGATAACATCAAGATAAGTACAATAATACGTTTTAACATTAAAACCTCCTTTTTTCCGAAAACCAAAAAAAACTAACCCCCTTATTTCATTAAAATAAGTTTATTCGTTGCAGAAAACTTCCCAGCTTCAAGACGACAGAAGTAGGCACCACTGGGTAAATCTTTAGCGTTCCATTTGATGTTATAATTCCCCTTACTTAGCTTTCTGTTGACCAGCGTTTCAATCTTTTGTCCTAAGTCATTGTAGATTTCAAGCGTTACAAATTCAGTCGAGGGAATAGTAAACTGAATTGTTGTACTCGAATTAAAAGGATTAGGATAATTCTGATGCAGAATGAAGTCATTAACGAGCTCATTATTTTCTTCAATTGCACCAGGAGTATAGTTAGATACTAATTCTATGCCTTCATCTGCACCAAGATTTCGCGAATATTTCATTTCGATTGCATTATTCCAGTGTTCATGAATTCCGAGACTCCAGGGGATAGGAGTTTCGTCTCCTTCCGGGTCATAATATGGAATGCTGTCGGTCCAGTTTGCCGAATCAGCAGCCTGGTGCAGGAAGTCATCAACACCGGCATATCTTGGAAAAGGACCTTTATATGTACCGGTGGGATTACCTTCGGTTGAATGGTCTTCATCAAATTCTTGATATAAAAAATCAAAGCCGACAGATTCTATGGCAACCGGATCCTGGGAAATGAATATAGAAGACGGCCAATCATTATTAAATGGCGCCATCCTCCACTTAATTGGAGGATTTGCCCAATTAGTCGAACTCCATATTGCGTCAAATATATATAGAATCGTTTTACCACCAAGATGCTCATGTCCCATAATATCCACAAAACAGCGATATACTCCATATTCTCCGTTATCGACAACTC
>CAZQNI010000139.1:0-4968 GCA_964594255.1 uncultured bacterium
TTACGGTCATATCGATTGTAACATCGCGGTCGGCTTTTATCAATATGACTTTATCGCCAACTTCTTTAAGGAGATAAGGGAAACGGGAAATTTGAACAGGTTTATCCTCAAGATAAACAGCTCCACTTTTAGTTATTGTTATCGTTACTTTTTCCTGTGTTACTGCTTCCTTTGTAGCTGTTCTCGGTAGAAAAACCTTTATTCCGGGTTGGACGAGATATGTGGAGGTAAGCAGAAAGAAAATTAAAAGAAGCAGTACTATGTCTGCCATCGAAATGACCGGGAATGTAATCTTTCGTTTGAATCTTGATTCCATAAGCATCTCAATCACTCGATAAGTGATGCTATCTCGGAAGTTACCCTGTTAATGTCTTTAATTATTCCATTCATCCTGTCGGAAAGAGCATTGTATATCAAAAGAAAGATAATTCCGACTGCCAGACCTGCGGCTGTTGTTACAAGAGCTTCCCATATTCCACCTGCAAGTCGGGAAGGGTTAACCCCTCCGCCCAGCACTTCAATTTGCATAAAAGCTTTTATCATGCCTAAAACTGTACCGAAAAAGCCGAGCATGGGTGCAATGGAACCCATAGACGCCACGACTCCTAAACCGCTCTCCAGTTTTTTTAATTCGACGGCAGCACTTGCGTTCATAGATTCTTTTTTCTCTGAAATAATTCCCTGGGTCATTACTCTTGTTACAGGAGTATCGTAACCCTGGATTTCTTTAAGAGCTTCTTCGGAGCTTCTTTCTTTTAACCAGGCGCAAACTCTTTTTAGTAAATCATCTGTCGGACTCTGACTTCTCTTGTAATATATAAACCGATCTATAGCAAAGTAGATTCCTACAAATAAAGCAATGCCTATCGCAATCATTGTCCATCCGCCTTTAGCGAGAATCGACATTAAACTCATTAAACCTCCTTTATATAATTATAAATACAATTGAACCACAAAGGACACAAAGACCACAAAGTTTATTGTTTTTATTTTTCTTTTCATTTATTTTTTCTCTCATAAACTCATTCTCTCATTAACCCTCTACTCAACTTTTTATATTTTATGTAATAGGGCTTGTAAAGTCAAGGACATATAGTTTATTAGGTCTTAGGTTTTAGGTAGTGGTTTTTAGTAAAAACAAAGATATCGTATTTAATCCTTTTCCAGAGGAATTTAAATATCAAAAAGCAAAAATCAAAATGACATATTAAAATGAAAAATTATCCCATCCCTTAACCGTAAAAACCAAAAAAACATTTGTGCTATTCGTGAGATTCGTTGTTTCAGTACGTAGATTCTTCGGATCTAAGTCGAAGTGATAAGTGGTTGAGTGGAAAAACAGAAAAGAAAATCTTTGTGCTCTTTGTGTCCTTTGTGGTTCAATTAGTTTCAAGGGAGGTTGGGTTTTTCAATTTTTGAACTTTGATTTGTATTTTTACATTAATGTTACTTGACACCTTGAAATTTTTCTATATACTTGTATATTGATTTATGGGATTTGTAGTTGCGATTGATGGTACATCCGGTTCAGGTAAATCAACAACAGCCAGAAAAGTTTCAGAGCTACTGGATTGGTTATATCTTGACACTGGAGCGACCTATAGAGCAGTAGCTTATTTTGTTTTACAGCGGGGCATAAATCCCAATGATGAGAGTAGGGTTATCCAGATTTTAGATGAATTGAATATTGAGATTAAAAAAGTTAATGGTGAGCAGAGAACGATAGTTAATGGTGAAGACGTAAGTGATAAGTTACGTACAGAACAAATCAATAAGACCGTTACTCCTGTTTCTAAAATAAGGGAAGTGAGAAAATACCTGGTAGGTATTCAGAGAAAAATAGTGGATGATAAAAATGCAATTATTGAAGGCAGAGATATAGGAACTGTGGTTTTTCCTGATGCGGATATAAAGTTTTATATGGACGCAGATATAAGTATTAGAGCAAAGAGGAGAAAGCTGCAGGATAGAACAGGGGATACAGAAGAAGTAAAAAAAGACCTGGAAAGAAGAGACTATCATGATTCAAAAAGGAAAGAAAGTCCGCTTAAGAAAGCTGATGATGCATCTTTGCTTGATACAAGTTCACTGACCATTGATGAGCAGGTGAACATTGTCATTTCGAAAATAAAAAAACTTCATGAAGGCGTCGGTTCCGTATAAAGCAGGTCGTTTTCTCTTTTACTTGTTTTATAAAATCCTTGGCCTCCGAATAGAGGGTGTAGATAACATTCCTGGGAATGGTGGAGTTATTATTGCTCCTAATCATCGTTCTAATTATGACCCACCTTTAGTAGGATGCTGTATTGCGAGCCGCCCTGTTTATTTTTTGGCTAAAAAAGGACTTTTTATAAATAGGACTGTTTCATGGATTTTGAAAAGTGTTTGCGCTATACCTGTCGACACAGATAATCCGGGTATCAAAACTATGAGAGTTTTTATCAATCTTTTGAAAGAGGAAAAAGCTGTAATGGTATTTCCGGAAGGACAAAGGTCCAAAACCAATGAGTTTCTTCCCGGTTATCCTGGAGTTGGGTATCTCTCGATCAAGACTAAGGTGCCAGTAGTTCCTGCCCTGATTATGGGGACGCATGAATCGATGTTAAATCATTTTTTACGTAAGACTCCTCTTACTTTAAAGTTTGGCAGTCCTATTGACCCTGTTTACGATCGACCTACCAATAAAAATGCTGAGGAGTTAACAGAAAAAATCATGGAAAGAATAAAAGGTTTGGCTTGATGGAGATTAAACTCGCAAAAAATATGGGTTTTTGCTTTGGAGTGAAGAGAGCAATAAGGATTGCGCGACAGGTCAGACGAGAAACAAAAGAAAAGGTCTGGACTCTTGGGCACATAATACACAATCCCCAGGTTGTAAGAAAATTAGAAGAAGAAGGCATAATTGCAGTTGAAAATCTTTCCGAAATCGATACGGGATATGTTATTATTAGATCGCACGGTGTTCATCCGGATATATTAAAAAGAGTCAGAGAGAGAAATCTTAAAGAAGTTGATGCGACCTGTCCTCTTGTTAAAAAAGCGCAAGAGAGAGCAAAACAGCTTATTTCTGAGGGTTATGAAACTTATGTTATAGGTGAGAGGGAACATCCCGAAGTAATAAGTATTGTGGGAGAAACAGAAGGAAAAGTTCGTGTGATAGATTCTGCCGACGATTTGAAAATAAAAAATAGTAAAGTAGGACTGGTTGTACAAACAACGCAATCTCAAGACAATCTGAATAAAGTTGTAGATTATCTTTTGCCCAGAGTTCTGGAAATTAAGGTCTTTAATACAATATGTGATGTGACAAGCAAAAGGCAAAAAGAAATTAAGAGACTTGCAAAAAAATCTGATATTGTAATAATAGTTGGAGGCAAGAGAAGCGCTAATACTTCCAGGCTTGCTGGCATTGCAAGAGGTGAGGGTTGCCTTACCTATCATATAGAAGAAGCAAGAGAAATTAAAAATAAATGGTTTACCGATGTAGACAGGGTAAGTATAGCATCAGGAGCTTCGACCCCTGATTGGATTATTAAAGGTGTAATTAAAAAACTAAGAGAGATTGATGCAAATAAGGAGGAAGTGCTTCATGAACGAAGAGTTAAGTTCTGTAATTGAACCTATAAGTGAAGAGGATGCAACCAAACTGCTTGATAAGTGCCTGAAGAACGAATCACCTGGAATTGGTTTGGTTAAAGGAAGAATAGTTAAGATTACCGATAATGAAGTTTTAGTTAATGTCGGTTTGAAGTCCGAAGGAATCATACCTATTGATGATTTTGATTCTGTTTCAAAGTTTTCTGTTGGAGATGTTATTGATGTTTATCTTGATGATATCGGCGGCCACCAAGGTCTTGCTACCATTTCAAAGAAAAAGGCAGATTTTATAAAAGTCTGGGACCAGGTGAAGGAAGCTCATAAGGAGGATACTCCTGTGGAATGTGAGGTGGTGAGAAGAGTTAAAGGTGGATTTATGGTAAAAGTTTTTGGGACGGAGGCTTTTCTTCCCGGCTCTCAAATCGATTTGAAGCCTGCAAGAGATCTGGATATTGGTGTTGGGGACAAGTTTGATGTTAGAATAATAAAGGTAAATTTTAAAAGAAGAAATATAGTAGTGTCAAGAAGGGTTCTGTTGAGCGAAAAACAGGAAGCCAGGGTTAAGGAATTCCTCGAGGGAATAAAAGAAGGAGACATAGTAGAGGGGACCGTTAAGAATATTACCGAGTTTGGAGCTTTTATAGAATTAGATGGTATAGACGGGCTTCTCCATATAACGGATATGTCCTGGCGGAGAATAAACCATCCTTCTGAGATGCTTTCTATAGGTGAAACTATTAAAGTTAAAGTGAAAGAAGTGGATGAGGATACTAAAAGAGTATCTTTAGGGTTGAAACAGTTGAAACCGGATCCCTGGAAAAACGTACAGGAACGTTACCAGATTGGAAATCAAGTTGAAGGGAAAGTTGTTTCTCTTACTGATTATGGTGCTTTTATTGAGCTTGAGTCAGGAATCGAGGGTCTGATACATGTTTCTGAGATGTCCTGGACTAAACATATAAAGCATCCGTCTGAAGTAATGAAGGTCGGACAAGAAGTAGAAGCTATAGTTTTGGAAGTGGACGAAAAAGCTCGTAAGATTTCTTTGGGATTGCGCCAGGCGGTTCCGGATCCATGGGAGAATGTAGAGGGGAAATATCCAGGCGGTTCTGTGGTTAAAGGTAAGGTTGTGAACCTTACTTCTTTTGGCGCTTTTATTCAATTGGAGGAAGGAGTTGAAGGACTTCTCCATATATCCGATATATCCTGGACGCAGAGAATTAATCACCCACGGGATGTGCTTGATAAAGGGAAAACTGTCAAATGCCAGGTACTTTCAGTTGATGTCGCAGAAAGACGTATTTCGCTTGGTTTGAAACAGCTTAAAGATGATCCTTTGAGAATTTTTGCGGAGAAGTATCCCGTGGATAG
>CAZQNI010000140.1:0-4946 GCA_964594255.1 uncultured bacterium
TTTTTATCGCTATTATTTATCACAAGGGCGCCTGGACACTGCATATGCTTCGAGGAGTATTAGGAGATTCCATATTTTTCGAAGGTCTATATCAATATGCAAATCATACTGATTTTATGTACGCTGAAGCAACAACTGAAGATTTTAAAGCAATTTGTGAAAGTGTAAGTGGTATGAATCTTACCTTCTTTTTTGATCAATGGTTATATGACGAATATTTTCCTGTTTATGAATATAGTTATTATCAAAATTCCACAACATTTGAAACAAGTGTCCAAATAAATCAAACGCAATCAAGTTTAGGACGACGAGAGGTATTTGAGATGCCGATTCAACTTAAATTTAATTTTGAAGGAGAAGGGGATACATTAATTACTGTCTGGAACGATCAAGAAATGCAAACATTTGACCTCTCCTTAACAAAGCCTATAAGTAATCTTGAGTTCGATCCTGATAATTGGATTCTTAAACAGGTTAACACAGGCGGGGTTTCAACCGGTTCTGATAATTTTGTATTGTTACAGAATTATCCAAATCCTTTTAATCTATCGACCACAGTTAAATACTCAACGCGGCAATCAGATTTTGTTTCTTTAAAAATCTATAATATGCTTGGTCAAGAAATTCAAACATTAGTAAACAAATTTCAGAATGCCGGAGAATATACTGTTAGCTTCGATGCAAAAAACTTGTCAAGCGGTATTTATTTCTATAAATTACAGGTTAGTAATCGTTCTGTTGAAACAAATAAAATGACTTTAATTAAATAGGAACAGCTAATATTTACCACAGAGCACACAGAGAAAAACTGAACACACAGAGAAGTATTACACTTTTCAGTGTTTAATTGTAAATTGCAATTTGAAAATTGTAAATTGAAAATTTAAAACAGAACCAGGATGCAGATTAAAAAGGATTTTTATTTGAGGTTTAAAACCCGACCCACCCCACCAAATTATTCTCATACAAAGCTCACAAAGAACACAAAGCGAAAAAAGAACTCTGGAGCCAGAAGACAGAATTCAGAATCCCATCACAATTACCAAAAAACAAAAAACCATCTTGAGCTCAATTGAGAACCCTTTTCAATCAACAAATAAACTAACTAAAAATCAAAAACGCTTATTTTTTCTTCTTTTTCTTCGCTTTAGCTTTGCTTTTCGCTTTCTTAGACGCAGCTTTTTTCTTACACGCCATACTACCCTCCTTTTTTAGAGAATGCCCATATTATAAATATAATTAAAATGACAATCCCTTTGAGGTAAATCTCTCTGTAATACAACTACGTCGATTAAATGTAAGCACTTTCCTGTTCTTAGTCAAGGTTTTTTATAATAATAGCCACGAAGACACTAAGACTCAAAGATTTTGGATTAGTCCAAAGTCCAATGTCCGACGTCCAAAGTCAAAACTAAATCCTAAGATTGGCACGCAGATAAAAATAGGATTAGAAGCAGTGTGCTTTTTGTTTTAATTCAGAATTCATAATTCAAAATTTTTAAATCTTGGCTCAAGACTCATGACACACGACTCACGACACCCTTTCCCCTTGACAAATTTTAAAAAATCGGTATATTGCTTTATATAATAAAGTACTTTGATTAATAGGGGGTTTATAATGAATAAATTAATCGGGAAGTCTATGAAAAATTTTTCAATTTTTGTTTCTCTTATTATGGTTTCGTGTCTTTGGAATGATTCCTGGGGTAATTGGGGGCCGCCTCACCAAGATGCCGAAAAAAATGCTTATCCGGATTTCGCATATGATGGGCAGAACTTATTTGTTGTATGGGGTGGAGACGATATTTACGGGAGAATTATAGCTCCTGACGGAAGTTTTGTTACGCCAATTTTTAAAATTTCAGATAGAGACTATATTGAGGCGGAACCTGAAATTGTTTTTTTAGACCCATCGTTCATAGTCGTATGGGAAGAACATTTGGGGGAAGAAGGTGTAAGAATATGTTGCAAGAGATATAACCATAATTACTCACCGATAAGCGGTTCGTATACCGAGTTATTGAGAGGTCGCGGATTGTCGTCTCCCCGCATAGAAAAGCATACCGATGGACTTGTTGTTTTGTGGTATGAGTGGAAATCGGTTGGTTACTACTGCAACATCTCATTGTTTAATTTGGATGGAAGAGAATTAAAAAGAAGATTACTTGGTCCGTGTTCTTATCCAGGGAAATGTGTTAAGCCTTTAGTTCGTGCGGCCGACGAAGATAGGTTTTTGCTGAGTGGTATAGGTAGATCTTCTGAAATCCTTGACCAGGACCTTGAGGTAATTAATGATATTGATTTTTCAGGGCGTGAAGAGACTTATTCTTGTTATGGTTACGATAAGTGGATTAGTATTGCAGACCGAGGAGAGAACTCATATCCGTATATAGAGCATTTGATTATAAAAAAATTGGGATTTGATGGTTCAGTTATACCTCCGGACAGCATAGTTGTTAAAAGCGAGATGAATCACTTTAGAAACCTTACTGTTTGTCCCGGAGATAACATTTTTTTATGTATCTGGCAAGAATATGATAGTGATGGTTCAACCGTAAATTATATTCGATTAGATAATGAAGGTAACATTATCGATGACGAATCTTTTCTTTTATATAAGAACGTCCATTTTCGAGAAGCAAGATTGAAATATGCGGAGGGTAAGTTCTTTTGGTTGTGGAAATCATGGAGATATGATAAATCAGAGGACGCAGAATTCGACGAAAAAATAATTCTATGTATGTTCTCACAAGAAGGGGGTTCCTTATCCGCAAGGTTTGTCACAATAGCAAAGTAAAGGTCTGGTATATTTACTTGGGTTTTGACTGAATTCTGATTTTACCACAAAGCACACAGAGAAAAACTGAACACACAGAGAAGTATTACACTTTTCAGTGTTTAATTGTAAATTGCAATTTGAAAATTGTAAATTGAAAATTTAAAACAGAACCAGGATGCAGATTAAAAAGGATTTTTATTTGAGGTTTAAAACCCGACCCACCCCACCAAATTATTCTCATACAAAGCTCACAAAGAACACAAAGCGAAAAAAGAACTCTGGAGCCAGAAGACAGAATTCAGAATCCCATCACAATTACCAAAAAACAAAAAACCATCTTGAGCTCAAGTGAGAACTTTTTTAATCACTAAAAAAATTAAAAATCAGAAACGCTTATTTTTTCTTTGTAGTTTTCTTCTTCTTGGGTTTAGCCTTACTTTTTGCCTTCTTAGACGCAGCTTTTTTCTTACGTGCCATATTAACCTCCTTTTTTAGAGAATGCGATATTATAAATATAATAAAACTAACAATTCCTTTGAAGAGAATCTCTTACCCATAATACACCTTCGTCTATTAAACTATAAGAAATTTCTCTTTTTAGTCAAGGTTTTTTATTTATTTTTGTCATAATAAAAAAATCCTCCTTGACATTTAACCTTTTTTTTGTACGGTTTTACAAATACTATTGAAACTGGAAGCTAAAATGATAAACGGGATAAATCATGTTACCTTATCAGTAAAAAACATAGATGAATCTTTCAAATTTTACAAAGAGATTCTTGGCTTAAAACCAATTATGAAATCCAAAATAAGCGCATATTTCAAGGCCGGAACTATCTGGTTAGCGCTTGTAAAAGATGCGTCCAAGATAAATGGGAACGATTATAGCCATGTAGCCTTTAACATTGACTCTAAGGATTTTAATAACTTAAAAAATAAAATAAAAAATTATGGTGCAAAAAAATGGCAGGAAAACAAAACGGAAGGGGATTCGTTTTATTTCCTTGATCCAAGTGACAATAAATTAGAGATCCATTCAACGTCCCTAGATGATAGAATTAAACACGGCAAAGAACATTGGAAGAAGGATGTTGAATGGTTTATATAGGTTTGTAATTAAAAAGTAAATAAATGCAGATAAAGAGCACAAAGTTTTTTATTAGTTTTTCCTAAATCTTATATCCTAAATCCCAAAATACGACTCGGGGCGAAGCATCCCCACCCTTGACTAATCAGTAAAAAATCAGTAAAATTTTTAATAAGGAGGAAAATATTTCGAATTTAAAAAAAGTAAATGTACAAATTCCAAAAATATGTTTCTTGATTTTCTTGCTTACGGGTTGTGCTGAAAAAGTTCATTTAAAATACGATCCGGATCTGGAAGGTAAACGTTTAGAACCAATAAACCTAAGTGCTGAGATTAAAATAGCTCCCATTATGTTAGAGGGATACACAACTGATGCTCCATTTTTGACTTTTTTGACAGGTTATTACTTTCCCACTCTTAAGGAAGATATAAAAAGTGTGATAAGAAAAGATTTGAGGTATGATTTGTTTCCGTTAGAGGGGGATCCCGCTGAGGTTTTCGTTAATGTTAAAACCAGGTTTATTTTTTATATTGAACCTGTTCCCTATAAGCCTTTGATTAACCCTTTAATTATAATAGGCGGAACAATTTCTGGGTGTTTAATCGGTTACTATCTTGAACCTTTTGGAGAGCCTGTTGAACCAGGCATGGGTCCTGACTTACCAGGAACTTGTAATATGTGTTGCGGGGGGATAACAGGTAGTCTGATTGGGGCCGTCGTGAATATTTCTCTGGATAAAGCTTTAGGTGATACCTGGGTATTTTGCGATGTATTGGATAGAAATGGCACACTTATTGCCACTTACACATCTAAGGTAATTAAAGAGAAGAATAAAAACTCTTTTAGTTCCAGCAGAAACCCGGACGAACATCAAGTTCTACAAGCTTCGCTTAGTGAGGCATTAAGCGACATAAAATCTCAGATAGATAGAGATAGAAAGAAGATTTTAGAATCCGTCAGGGATTGAAGAAGAATAGAGTTGAGTTCTTTTCGTTCAACTAAACCCTATATCCCAACCCCTAAAGGTTGGATGCAAGATGAAAGTAGGCCACCCATTTTCTTGTCATTTCAAAATTTCT
>CAZQNI010000141.1:0-4918 GCA_964594255.1 uncultured bacterium
TTTTGATGACGGAAGAGTTGAACTTGAGGAATACGTTAAGGAAGCCTTAAAACAGGATGTTGCTATCCTCGGTTTCAGCTCGCACAATCCTTTGCCTTTCTCTGTGGATTGGGTCCTAAAAAAAGAAGATTACGAAAAATACTGTGAAATGGTTCGGGAACTTGCGGAAAAATATAAAGATAAAATCAGAATACTTCTTGGGTTAGAAATGGATTTTCTATCCAATTTAGATTCTTTTTACAGAGAAGGAATAGATTTATCAGCCCTGGATTTCCTGATAGGTTCGATCCATTTTGTTAATTTTTTTAGCGATAATAAAGGCTGGGCTATTGATGAAAGTCAGGAGGATTTCGAAAAAGGATTAGATGAAATTTACGGTGGAAACATAAAAAAAGTAGTAAAGGATTATTACAAACTTATCAGAAATATGCTGAAATTGGAGAATCCAGACATAGTGGCACATCTCGATTTGATAAAAATGAATAACAAAGACGAAAAATACTTCTCTGAAGAAGAGAGCTGGTACAGACAAGCTGTACTCGATACTTTAAAAGCGGTCGCCAAATCGAGTTCGATATTAGAGGTAAATACCGGGGGAATCGCGAGAGGAAAAACAGATTCCTTATATCCAAGCAACTGGATTCTGGAAGAAGCTTATAATATGCGCATCCCAATAACTCTGGGTTCCGATGCGCACAGACCGGAACAGATTACCGCAAAATTTAAAGAAGCCGCCGTACTACTTAATTCTATTGGATACAAGGAGGTTTACATTTTGCACAAAAAAACATGGGCACCACATCCGATCTCGGTAGAGGGAATCGAACTATAAAAAGACATTACCACAGAGAACACAGAGATTTTCGTTTTTTTACCCACCACCACTACCCCAATAAAAACACAGAGTTCACAGAGTCACACCCCACAACCTATAATTAGCCACGGATTGACACGGATACACACAGATAAAAAAATATTTTTTGCTTTAAAAACCATCCTCCCTCAACCCCAAATTTTTCTCACACAAAGCGCACAAAGAACACAAAGAAAAAAATAGTTTTATTTAAATTCCAACCCATCTCCAAAAATAAACTATGAGATTACACAAGATTAATGTTTTGGGAAGATTACTTTAATACGTTGACAATAATAATTTAATGCTTATAATAGTATATAAGTTAATGAGGAGGCCAAATGAAAAATCTATATTTTTTAGCTTACCTTATTTTCAGCGTTAGTAGTAATGCTTCTATGATCGCCGATATTACCGAAGATATAGAAACCGAATTCGGGACATATCATCCATATACTGTAGATGTCACCCCTTCTTGCGCCCCATACACGATAGAGTCGGGATTCACAAACGTAATGAATTTCGACAGTTTTTCATTTACCAGTGTGGAAGAAACACTTCTATACCAGAATGCTTTTGTCGCGACTCCATCATCTTACATGGAGATGTATGATATTTATAATAAAGCAAGAATACGGGAAATGCCCATATTTGTTAGCTGTGACGCGCTATTACATACATACCATAAATTATACGATAAAATGCTTCAAACAGCGGAAACCGAACAGCTTATTTTAGATATTGAGAACATTACTGATGAACTTATCGAAATCATTAATGAAAAATGGACTTCGGCGAGTGATCCCACCGTGAAAGAAGCTCTACGTTTAGATCTTGCGTATCTTAGCGTGGCGAAATGCCTTCTCGATACTTCATTTGCACCCATACCGGAGGTAGAGACACTTGTAGATTCGGAACTAACGTATATTGAAGCCCACGGCGGTCTATCTCCTTCACCTATATTTGATTACGATGAAGACTACAGTCAATACGTTCCTAGAGGACATTACACAATAAGTGACACATTGGAACGGTACTTTAAAACAATGATGTGGTACGGCAGGATGACTTTTGTAAGTGACCAAAGCTTTCCGGAACTTATAACTCCACACACAAGAATGGCGGTCCTTTTAATCCATTCGATATACAATTCTGAAATAGGCGAAGAATCAGGTATCGATGTATGGGAAAGAGTTTATCTGCCTACTGTTTTCTATGTCGGAAAGACCGACGATATTAACATTTACCAATATACAGAAATAATGAAAGAAATTTACGGAGAGAATTTTGCTTCATTGCCAGTCGACACTTTCGCGAATAATTCTCTACTTGAGCAATTTATTATAAAAGCGGATTCTCTGCCGGGTCCCGAGATAACAACTCCTACTCCCAAGGGATTCAGATTTATGGGACAGAGATTTATACCTGATTCATACATGTTCACTCATCTCACAAATGCCATTGACAGAACACTTCCCAAGGGTTTAGACGTAATGGCGGTACTCGGATCCGATAGGGCTGTCGAAATCTTAGATGAAGTATATTCCGAACCCGGCTGGGTATTTGACTCCATAAGTACACTCAGAAACCAATTCGACGAGAAAACAGAAGAAGAATGGGTTCAAACGCTTTACTGGAACTGGTTGTATTGCCTTATGCCCTTTACGTTTGCAAAAGAAACCGGGTTCCCCACTTTTATGCAAAATACAGCTTGGGAGAATAAGGAACTTTACGCCGCTCTGGGAAGCTGGACTGAACTTAGACACAACACCATACTATATGCGAAACAAAGCTACGCGTCGGGTATCTTCCCTACTTCACCAACCATTCATGGTTTTGTGGAACCAAATCCCTGGTTTTTCGGTAGGCTCGCTTCCCTCGCGGAATATATGAGTGAAGGCTTAAATAATCTCGACTTGCTTTACGATGACTTTGAAGCAAGACTTTCGGGTCTTACCTATCTACTGCTTACCCTGAAAACAATAGCGGAAAAGGAACTCACAAACCAAACCATCACAGAGGGAGAAGACAGAGCAATAACAGGTATAGGAGCCGAAATGGCTGAACTTATAACCTTTGATAATAATTATCAAAGACACGTTTTCAACGGAGAGATAGATTCTGAAGATAGCGAGCATATGCCAGTTGTTGCCGATGTCCATACCGATCTTGCATTAACTGGCTGTTGTCTCGAAGAAGGAGTCGGTTATCCTTTCAATTTATATGTTATCGTTCCACTAAATGGTGAGCTTGTTGTAACATGGGGAGCCGGGTTTTCCTACTATGAATTCCTTCAGCCAATATCTGAGCGGTTAACAGATGAAGCATGGCGTGATATGCTACAGAGTGCTCCGCCTGATGTATGCGTCTGGGTTTCCACTTTCCTCGATACATCAGAACTCGAAGCTATTACTGAACCACATCACTACAGAGAAGATTTCAAAGAATGGAAAATCCAGGATTTCTCAGGTATCGAGGAGCAGGATTCCAGTAATTCTGAGGCGGATTTCGGACTTTATTTTAGCGCTGTAGTATTGGGAACAGACGAGATTCTCATCAACTACACAGTCACATCCCCAGAGACACCGATTTCTTTAAAGGTGTTCGATGTGACCGGAAAACTTATAACCACACTAGTCGAAGGAAAGGTAGAACGAGGGCAACATCTAATAAACTGGGATGTCAAAGATAATCAGGGCGAAAAACTTTTTCAGGGAATCTACTTCATACAATTCGAAGCAGACGGTTTAACAGAGACAAAGAAGTTAATCTTTATAAGATAGAGAACTCTATATTTGTATTAATTCTAATTTAAAGAATCAATACTTAAAAAGCGTTTTCAGAAACGTATACTTCTCCAGATGACCCAAACCACCGCGGGCGGCAGTTTTTTCTGAATATTCAGTGTTACCATCCCTCGGGACATTTTTCCCAGATATAAGAAAAGGAACAGGGGTTCTGGTATGTTTTCGCAATTTTATGGGCACCGGATGGTCGGGAAGAACTCCAATAGTTACATCATTATCAATCTTATCTAATACAGGTCTGACCAATCTTTTATCAAATTCTTCTATTGCTTTTATTTTTAAATTAAGGTCTCCCATATGCGAACACTCATCGATCGCTTCGAGATGCAGATAAACAAAATCACTACTCTTTAAAGCACTAAGTGCAGCTTCAACTTTATTTTCAAAATTGGTATCAATAAAACCCGTTGCGCCGTCAGGTTTAATAGCCTGCATTCCTGTTAGTTTACCGATTCCGAGAATTACATCTACTGCGGATATCACCGCACCTTTTTTATTATATTTCTTTTCGAACGACTCAAAATGAGGTTTCCTTCCCGGACTCCAGGGCCAGATACAATTTGCAGGCTTTTTATTACTTTTCATAAGGCTAATATTAGCAGGAGCATCTTTTAATATTTCTATGCTTTTTTCAATTAATTCTTTAATTAACTTAGCTGTGGTTTCCGCTCCCTTATCCTGCGGATAAGGTATAATCTCTTTCCATTTAACTCCCTGATTTGAATCCGGCTTATGATATCCTATTTTATCGGAAAATTCATCGCCTCTAAGAATCAAAAGGTTTCTGTAACTAACACCAGGATAAAATTTTATTTTTGAGTTTCCCAATTTATCATTCAACAGACGAATTAAATCTTCCGCGCTTTTCTGGTCTATCTGTCCGGCGGAGTAATCTTCCAATATCCCATCAATTATAGTTATAAGATTGCAACGAAAAGCTATTTCATCTTCTTTCAACTCGATATCCTGCCTCGCTGCTTCGATAGGACCTCTTCCACAATAGTTTTTCGCAAGGTCGTATCCAAGAACGGAAAGATTTGCGGCATCGCTGGAGCTGGGAAAAGGTTTTGGTATCGTAAGAAGAGTTCCCTGTGCTCCGTTTTTCGCAAGAGAATCAAGAGACGGGGTATTAGCCACCTCCAGAGGAGTCTTTCCCTTCAATTCATCAACCGGCTCATCTGCCATTCCATCAGCTAAAAATACTAAGTATTTCATGATTTTACCATTTACAAGTTATATGGGATTAATATGTTGTCAA
>CAZQNI010000142.1:0-4879 GCA_964594255.1 uncultured bacterium
CGTCACCCCTCATTTTACGGTTTTCATCCCAGTGAAGAGCAAGCCATAAACCTATTACCAATATTAAGATTGATGTGGAGTAAACTTCCGCTTCTACCGACGTATCCCATACGCTGTAAGACAGTCCGGCTCCAATAGCGCAAAATACCGCTATAAGATGGATGTTTAAAGGAAGTCTTTTTCCCCTGTTTTCCCTGAATCGCTGAAAAACTGAGAGTATGATGAGGTAAATAAAACCTCCCGCTAAAGCGGATGAAACAGAAGAAAAAAAGTTTATCCTTTTTGCCACTTCGTTAAAAGGAGCGATGATATCAAATATTCTGCCGAGTAAAGTAAAAAACGGCGTTCCCGGAGGGTGTGCCACTCCTAAAATGTGCGCGCAGGCTATGAATTCTCCGCAATCCCAGAGAGAAACAGTGGGAGCGATAGTATATAAATATGCAGAAATTAAAACGATTAATACTGATGCAAAACCTACAATTTTCCTTTTGTCGTACATTTATTCCTTATCCATTTAGAGACAAATATAACGGATTGCTGTGATAAAGCAAGACCATAAAGAATTAAGCTGTCAGCTTACCGCTATCGCTTTCCGCTAAACTCAACCCACCACCCCAAGGATTTTGAACCACAAAGAACACAAAGCCCACTAAGATTTTTTATTGGTTTGCTAGCTAATGGCCAAAAACAAAAAGCTAGTGCAAATTTGCAGCAAACAAAACTACAAATCCTGAGGTTTTTTGTCTTTTATTTTTTATTTATCGAAACTTTATGTTGAGAACTAAAGTTTAACGAATCTTTTTTACTTTATCGGCTTTTGGTCCTTTGTCACTTTCTATAAGTTCAAACTCTACTTCGTCTCCTTCGGAAAGTGTAACCAGACCTTCACTAAGGGCCGTTGTGTGGACGAATATGTCTTGTGAGGTGTCATTCGCTGTAATAAAACCGTATCCTTTCCTGTCACTAAACCATTTTACTTTACCTTCTGCCATACTAAAAAAACCTCCTTTGGTTTTTTAGGGTATACAATGATACATAAATAAACAATCGATAAATCATATTCTTTTTTGTTTATTTGTCAAGGCTTTTTTATTTTTGCCCACCAAGACACTAAGGCGGAAGCCCTTAAACTGTTGGTCTGTTGGTCGGTTAGTCCGTTGGTAAAATTCAAATTGTGTTGACAAAGTTATGTGTGTTTATATCTTCTGATTATGAAAAAATTGCTTTTATTAATTTTCCTTCTGCAAATTGCTGTTATTTTTCTGTATTATCCTGAGTTTTACGGTATTTATGACGAGGATTTATATCTTACTACAACGTATGCTATGCAAAATGGTTCTTTCTTTTACGAAAAGGCGGGAATTACAGCCCCTCTTTTAGGAATAGCAAAGGGAACCAACGGAACAATTTCTCACTATCCTCCGGGTAATTCCGCGCTTCTTCTACCCTTTACTGTAATTCACTGGAAGCTTGGCTTTCTCAAAAATATTTTGCTCTATATTGGAAGCTTTTTGCTTTTTATTTTGATACTGCGTAAATTAAATATCGACCCTGTATATTCTTTAATATTTTTGCTGCATCCAACAATACTGTTGTTTTCTCGAACGTTAATGAGCGATATTCCTTCAATGTTTTTTTTACTGTTGGGAATATTTTTTCTGCTCGATAAAAAAAGTCTTGCAGCCGGATTTTCTCTCGGATTTCTTGTTTTGCTTAGATATCCGAACCTGGTTATAATTATCGGTATTTTTGGCGCTCTCTTTTATGCAAAAGAATATAAAAAAGTGCGGCTTCTCCTTCCGGGAATTGCCTTCTTTTCTTTTGTGCTTATTGGATATATAGTGCATACTTATGGTTTTTTGCTTGGACCTTTTACACTTTCTGCCGCTAAATCCTTTGGTATCCAGTATTTTATTTATAATTTACCCTACTATTTTTTGTCTTTAAATATCTTATATCCCGGTATGTTATTGGTAGCAATATTTTTTGGTTTTAAAAGCAGAAAGATTTCTTTCTTTGCCATTATTTCTTTTGTTGTTATTATTTTTTATTCCTTTTATTTCTATATTGATGGAGGAAGTAACTTAGCTGAAAAATTGGTTAAGGGGCAGAGATTTATGGTTCCGATAATTCCTCTTCTTCTTATACCCTATTTAAATTTTATACATGGAAAAAAATTTGGAAAAAAAGTTTTTATTTTTGTTATTCCGTTACTATTTGTTTTTAATTGCGGAATTCAATATAAGCATCGTCAATTTGTGAGAGAAGAAGAACTTCTGAGTCAAATCTTACAGGAAAAGACTAAAGATGCTGATATTATAGTATGTAACTCTGATACGGATGAATTGCTAAATCCCTATTTCAGTGAAGTAAGACTTATTGAATTATCTGAAGCTAAGAAGCATGGTTTAAATTTACTCAAGGACAATTATGAAATTTCTTTTGTATTTGTTGAATTAAAACGCGGTAAAACGTACGAAGAAAAATCACAGTGGATAGAATATTTTAAAAATGAAGGTTTTGAGCTTTCTTATGAATCACAAGGGCCTATTCCCATTATTATAATGTCTGAGTGATTTTTTTAAGTTAAAAAAAATGAAATACACAAAAACAAAACTTTATTCATTTGTATTTTTTTAAGCATTTTTTCTTTAACCGCAACACTAATAACATTTTTACCCCCCTAAACCAATCTATCCATGTAATTTTTTTTCCGGCTTTTTTTGAACGAGGATTGTAATTAATGGGAACTTCTTTTATTTTCTTTCCCGCAAGAAGTATTTTTGCTGTAAGTTCGGCTTCTAACTCAAAACCATTTGCTTTTATATCGAAATCTCTAATTAAATCATTGGGAATTAATTTGTAGCACGTATAGACATCGGTGAGGTGACTGCCGAATAAAATATTAGTGATCCAGCTTATTGAAATTCTTCCTATAAATAAAAGCCGATTACGTCTTGAATTTTTATTCTTATCAAGAAGTCTGGAACCGAAAACCACATCAGTTTCTTTATCTGAAATGGGTTTAAGTAATTTTGGATATTCATTCGGATCATACTCAAGATCAGCGTCCTGAATTATTATATAATCTCCATTTGCTAATGATAAACCTTTTTTTATAGCCTGTCCTTTCCCCAGGTTTTTGCCGAGATGTAATATTTTTATATCATTACAGTTTATTAATTCTCTTTTTACGTCTTGTAACAAGTTTTTTGTTCCGTCAGTCGAACCATCATCGATTATAATTATTTCCTTTTTTACAGGAGACTGCTTTACTTTTTCAATGACTTTTTTTATAGTATCTTTCTCGTTAAAAACAGGTATAATTACTGATAACTTCAAAATCACCTCTTTCTATAAGTATTATAAAAGCTTTCCATTTTTCGAATTTTAATGTAAACAAATTTTAATATAAGTCAAGAAGTAAAAGATAGTATTATATATGGAAATGTAGCCGGTAATTCTTTAAAAGGCAAGCGATTTCATTATTTGATATCGGCAGGAAGATTGACAGCTTGATTTAAATGGTAAGGTAATTTGTGTGTTTTTAGATTTTCTTGCCGACAAGCAACA
The DNA here is from genome assembly GCA_964594255.1 of uncultured bacterium. GTDB lineage: Bacteria > Hydrothermota > UBA3072 > UBA3072 > UBA3072 > JAFGHJ01. The sequence goes on from CAZQNI010000142.1 coordinate 3,574, forward strand.
AATTTTTGCCTATCGGAGGCTTTATGAGGTTTTCAAAAAACCGCATTGTCGGTACTATGCATTTATCATACATAGAAATACTTACTTTCGTTGTTGTTTTATTAAAGAGGACAAAGACAATATACCAGAGGATTACGCCAACTATATCGAAATATCGAATACTTTCTATTAAAAATCCACTTTTTCTGACAATTTCTACCAGCCCTTTTTGTGAGTACCTGCGAAAATGCCCGACTTTTTTATCAAATTTACTATATAACCATGGCAACGCCGGTGCAAAAATCAGAATGAATCCATTTTTTTTAATAGTTTTGTATGCGAATCGCAATTCTTCTTTGTCCGATTCTATATGCTCTAAGACGTTGATATAAAGAACTGAATCGAAAGATTCCAGGAACTCTTGATGTTTTTCACCCAAAAAAGAATTTATAGTTAAAACTTCTTTTTTTTCTTGAAATTTATTCTTAAGCAATGGATACATATTATCTGAAGGCTCGAAAGCAAATATTTGCTTTATTTTTGCGTCAACCAGGAGACTTGTAAAATTGCCGGTTCCGGCGCCAATTTCCGCGATAGTATCTCCAAGATATGGTTTGAATCTTTCCATGACCCATCTATGATAATTCTTGGCAAAAGCCATATCCTCTAAGTCTTTCCCGAAATACTCCGGTTTGCTAATAGCGTTCAATATATACTACTCCTTTTACTGTTTGCCGCTAACTTCTTACACTATCTAATTAAAATAATTTTGCAGCGCTTTTTAGTAATACTTTTTAGAATAAGTATAAAATCAATTTAAAAACAAAAATCACTTTTTCATTGTAAGGAGAATATATATAATGTCAAGAGCAATTCAGATTCAATAAATCCGAATTGAGTCAGGAGTCTAGAGTCGTGAGTCAACTTAGGGTATAAGATTTAGTTTTTATTCGTCGTTCCTGTTATTATGGTGGTGAAGGGATTCTGTATTCTGACTCCTGGCTTCTTAATTCTTTCTTTCGATATTCTTCTGCGCTCATTTAAAGCCTTGACAGTGATTGATAACTGATTAATAGTCTATTTGAATTATGTTTTATTTTTCGTTAGAAGCACTGTTATTATTTCGTTGTCGGATTATTTTAAAATTGATGTTTGTTGTGAATCTGGAAACCTAAAGGAGGTTTTTATGAGAAGGGTTAAGTTTTTCATTTGTTTGATTATGGGCTTTTTTGTGTTTGTAATCCCCATGAGTTTACTTGGTGGAGAGACAAAAGTCTCTATGCTCTTATGGAATAGATATACGAGTGAGATTGTAGATAATGACGTA
>CAZQNI010000143.1:0-4878 GCA_964594255.1 uncultured bacterium
CATTATTTAACTCCCTTTTTAGTAAAATCTATATCGTATTCCCTTAATGTCAAGGGATTTTTCTACACTTTTAGCAAAAAATTAACTTTTTTGACTTTTTCACCGGTATTTTCTTGGAAAGCCCTGACCATCGCAACATTTTCAACTCCGATTTTGGTCAATTCGGCGATATTATCAAGACCCAAACCCCCAATAGCCACCACGGGAATTTTCACACTCCAGATTACTTCCCCAACAATCGAAAGTCCGATGGGGTCATATTTTTCCTTTGTGGGAGTGGTAAAAACAGGACCGATTCCAATATAATCGGCTCCGGCTTTCTCCGCGTCTATTGCCTGTTCTAACGAATGCGTGGATACCCCAATAATAAAACCATCAGGAGTTATCTCTCTCGCTCTTTTTAGGGGAACATCATCCTGTCCGAGATGAACGCCATCCGCTCCCGATATTAAAGCAACATCAATAAAATCATTAACAATAAACAGAGAGTTGGATTTTATTGTAATCTCTCTTATCCTATCGGCAATTTTCAACATATCATTTCTGGAGGAATCTTTATCTCTGTATTGAACAATACGAGATCCGACCTCACACGCTTCCCTGGCTATTCTTATATGATCTTTGCTTGTTATAACGTAAGCACCAAAATGAGAATCCATAATCTGTGGCAATGTCAATTAACTTTTGTTTTTTTTGAAAAAAAATATCTCATCTGATTTAACCTTCCCTAGAAATCAAATATCAAAAATTAAAAAAGCAAAATGAATAAAAACACACAGAGCCCACCTCTCTCAACCCCGGATTTTCTTAACCACAGAGAGCACAGAGTTTTTATTTATTTTTTTTCTCTGTGTTCTCGGTGTTTTTTCCTTTTTTAACACAATTATTCCTCTGTGTCCTCTGTGGTAAATGTTTTTTTCTTTTTGAACTTTGATTTATATTTTTCCATTTTGATATTTGATTTTTACATTTTAGCACTTATTACTTTCCCAATTTTTGGGAAATAATTCCGGCGATCTTTTCTCCGGAGAGCAACATCCCTCCAAAGATGGGACCCATACGAGGAGCACCCTTAACCGCGTTTGCCGCCATACCGGTTACAAAAAGACCGGGGAAAACTTCCGAAGCATTACTAACAGTTAATTCCTCTCCCCTATCAGCCCACATAGACATTTCGCCGACAACCTTACCGGTACTCGTATCAAGAGAAGCATCCATTTTTCGGGAAACCAAAGAACAAACTTCCGCGGGGTGTCCAGTTCCGTCAACAACAAACTTAGCTCTTATCGTCAAAGGGTCAACGTGCAGATTTATGTGTTCTACCGGAGACCATTGCAATACAAGCCCGTTAACTTTTTTTTCTCCATTTTCTTCCCTGAACATCACATCCACTACTTTAATAAGGTTAAATATTCTAACGCCCGCTTTAACGCATTTAGATATCAAAGTCGAAGCTAATTCAACGCTATCCGCAGTATAATATCCTTCTTTCTTTTTCTTATATTCCACACCAATTTTATCGAAAAGATGCAAAGCCGTATCTTGCACAACAATCTCATTAAACATCATTCCCCCACCCCAGATACCCCCACCGGGAGCAAGCTTGGATTCAAAGACAGCTGTTTTAATTTTTTTTTCTCCCAGAAGTATCCCGGCTATAAGATTAGAAGGACCTGCCCCCACAAGCGCCACATCCAATTCCAACGCATCAAGTAATTTCTTGTAGAAATTTTCGATAATCGCCCTCGATATCTCTATGTCATCAAGCTTCATGTATCCTCCTTTAGATTGAAACTTAAGAATATACTCATCAAATATTTAATTTATTGATATTAAAACAATAAAAGGATTTGTCAAGATAAAAACCGCTACCCGCTTACCGCTGACGGCTAACCGCAGAAAAAACAAAAAATTTTGCACATGTAGGACATGTAGTCAATATAGAAATGTAAATAAAAAAAATAAAAGCTACAAGTTCTACATTTTCTACATGTAACGAAAACAGCTCTTGGCTTTTCGCTTTTAGCTATTAGCTTAAAAACCAGGAAATATAAAAAGAGTTGGGGTGTGGTTGAGTAATCAGTGTAAATCCGTGTCAATCAGTGGCTAATTTAGGGGATGCGAGTTGGGTTTTAAACAACACAATATTTCTTTGTTCTCTGTGTGTTTTTTGTTTCTCTGTGTTCTCTGTGGTAAAAAAATGTGTGGTAGGGGGCTTTTTAGTCTCTTGACTAATCTACTCATTTTTATAAATTAAAATCGATATGCGCTTAAAGGAAATTAAATTATCAGGTTTCAAATCTTTCCCAAAGAAAACCTTATTCAATTTAAAAGAAGGCATTACCGCATTTGTCGGTCCCAACGGCTGCGGTAAGAGTAATATAATCGATGCCATAAAGTGGAGCCTCGGAGAGATGAGCGCAAAATCTCTAAGAGCGGAAGGCATGGAAGACCTTATATTTACAGGCACCGAAACACGCCCTCCTGTAGGAATGGCAGAGGTTGTTCTAACTTTCGAAAACAACGGCGGAATACCTACGGACTTCGATGAAGTAGAAATAAAAAGACGATTTTTTCGCTCGGGAGAAGGCGAATTTCTTATCAACGATACTCCCTGCCGTCTTCGCGACATACAGGACTTATTCGCGAATACCGGTTTAAAATCGGCTATCTTAAACCAGGGGCTGGTCGAAGATTTTCTCATCTCCGATTCGGAACTCAGAAGAGAAATTTTCGAATCAATATCAGGCATAAAAAGATACAGAGGCGATAGAAAAGAAGCACAAAACAAACTGAGCTCCGTCTCCAACTCTCTCGAAAAGATTGAAATATTACTAAACGAAAAGAGAAGTACTGCCCGTTCTCTTAAGAACGAAGCAAACAGAGCAAAAAGATACCATAAATTAAAGGAAGAATTAAAGGAAAAATCGATTATAATAGCTAAACACCGTTTATTTGAAATCGAAAATACATTAAAAGAAAGAGAAAAAAATATAGGCGAACTTAATAAAAAAATCGATGAAACGCAAAGCATAATCAGCAAATGGGAAAGTGAGATAAAAATAGGCGAAGATGAACTAAAAGAGAAAAGAGAGGAATACCGGCAAAGAGGAAACGAAATACAGGACATTCAGGAAAATACATCGAACTTAAGAGAAAAGAAAGCGGGTAATACCGGTGAACTCAAACATATAGATAACTTCACAAAAGACCTGCCGAAAGATCTTTCTGCTATTATAGACGAATTGCAGAAAGAAATGGATAATATAGAAAAGACAGAAGAAAAGTTGAACTCAGAAATACTAACTTCTAAAGAAAAAATAGATAAAATCGAAAAGGAATATTCTGAAATTACTTCGGAAATTGAAACACTAAAAGAAAAAGAACTTTCTTTAACCGTGAAAAAAGAAGAACAGAGCCTGCGCTTGATTTCACTGAAAGAAGCTCAGGAAGAATATAAAAAAGAAATCGATAAAGAAAATTCAAAAATAAAGGATTTGGATTCAACAACAAAAGAAATAGAGAAAAAATTAAAAGAAAACACAAAAATAATAAACTCCCTTGCCCAATCAATCGAAAATTACGAAAATGAGAAATCCGCCATTCTTAGAAAACTCAACACATTAACATCCGAAAACGAAAAAACAAAGAAAGAAATAGAGTTTTATAAGAATAGAGATATTGAAATATCGAAAGAGATGAAGAGAATCAACGCAAAATTTGGCTTACCTTCACTTTCGGACGATTTAGAAGTCAAAAAAGGTTACGAAGCCGCAATAGAAGCCATATTCGGAGAAAGAGTAAAGAGCGTGGTTGTACAAGCAGGCGAAATAAAAGATGTATTGAATTTTATTAAAAAAGAATCGTTAAAAGGCGGAATATTTGCGATAAAAGGCAAAGAAGAAACCCCTAAAGACAGCGGCCTCGCGGAGGTTGTATCGGGAAAATTTGCTCATCTTCTAAAAAAAGAACTTTCTCAATATAACTTCGCTGAAACCTTAGAAGATGCGCTAAATATGGCAAAGGAAAAAGGCGGATGCTGGGTCACAAAAAACGGAGACGTCATAATCGATAATTTTATTCTACTCTCCAAAAATAAAGAAGGAATTCTAATAAGAAGAGCGAAAGAAAAAGAACTTACCTTAAAAGAAAATGAATACGAAAAACAAATTAAGAAACTCGAAGAAAAGCGAAATGAGATTATAAATGCTCTCACGGCATTCGAAAACAATCTGAAGAAAGAAAACAATGAAAGAGAAAAAATAACAGCAGAAAAAGCCAAATTCGAATTTGAGGTCAGCCGCGTAGAACTGAAAATAGAATCGATCGAAAATAATATCAATGAAGCAAAAAAGGAAATCCGGAATATAAAGAAAATGATCGAGGAAGAGGATAAAGAAAAAGAAAATGTGAAGAAGACTCTTTCTTTAGATTATAAAAAACAGGCGGAAATTAAAAACAAAAAAGAAGAAGAGGAAAAAGAACTCGCAAAAATAGAAAAAATGAAAGAAAAGGTAACTGACAGGGAAAGTGAAACAAGAGAAGAAATAGGTAGGCTAAAAGAGGCCCTTAGACTAATACAGAGAAAAGCTATCCTCGAAAAAGAAATTAAGGAATTAGATGTCGCTATCAAAAAAGAAACGGAGAAACTTGAGGAATTAAAGAAAACAAATTCAAACTTAAATGATAAAATTCAAAAAGCCGAAGAAACACTCGACGAGAAAAAATCGAAATCCACATCTATTCATGAACAGAAAAATAAACTGGAAAAAGAAATATCCGAGTTGAAGATGAACGTTGCGGGAGAAAAATATAAAAAAGATAGTATTCAAAGCGAAATATTCAGAGAATTCGGAGTAGAAATAAACGGAGAAGAAG
>CAZQNI010000144.1:0-4852 GCA_964594255.1 uncultured bacterium
CATTTATAGATGTTTTTATCTGCTGCTGCATTGCGTTTTCCATTTCGTTTCCCGGTTTGAATTGTCCGGGAGTATCTATAAAAATAATTTGATTGTTTTCTTCTGTCCATATACCCAAAATCCTGTTTCTTGTTGTTTGAGGTTTTGGTGTGATGATAGAAATATTGCTACCTATCAGGCGGTTTAATAAAGTTGACTTGCCTACATTTGGTTTCCCAATTATTGAAACATATCCTGCTTTCATATAAGCAAATATATCCCTATCACTTGTAAAGTCAAGGGAAGTCGGATCTCGATTTAATGTGGGCTTTATATTATAAGAGTTAAACTATTATTTTGCCCTTATAACTGTTATATTCTTCGATGTCCAGGCTACAATCTCTCTTCCTCTGGACAAAATTGCAAATACTTTTACATTTCTATAATCTATTCCTTCGGGAAGTTTGTTCGCCTGGAATTCTCGATCTAAAATGATTCTGCCGGCATCAGGAGGAATAATTTTCCATGTTACGATGTAATCAGCAGGTTCCTTCTTTAATGTTAAAGGTATTTTGAAGCCCTCTATAACTTGTTGTGAAGGGAAGGAAAAATCAATAATTGCCGGGGTTGGTGGGTTCTCCGGTCCCCCATCAACATATGCACTTGTGTCTTTTTCCCAGGACCGGTCTTCACCAATAATTACGAATGCTCTTGCGGGTTTGATATTTATTTCTGCTCTTGGTTCCGCCATCAAAACTCCTGCGCCGAGTCTTTTGGGAACAAAAACACCGTTATTGTTAATAGAGCCAAGGTCTTCAGGTATTACTCTCCATTGTAAAGCTATTTTTTGTGCACCTATGACACTAAATCGGAATTCCTTGTCGATATCATCGGAAGTAAAGTGTTTAAAAGGCGGTATTAATTCTAAAGGTTTTATTTTGTCGGAAGTTATATAAACATCTGCGGAAACAACTCCTTTCCCAAATCTTTGGGGGAGGACAGCAATTACTCTGCCTTTAGTAGGAATCTCTCCTGCAATAAAAGTGCCGTCTTTTCTAACTTGTCCGCATCGCTCAGGTATAACCTTCCAGTTAACGGGAATATTTACATTGCCAAAACCTTCTGCGTTTACTTTAAAATGTGCTATTTCTCCGGTTTTAAGGGTTACGGATTCCGGAATTATACGCAAACCTACTTCTCCGCTTACTACCACAATAGCGCGTCCTTGACTTCCGTTCTTCTCGGCTATAACAACTGCCTTTCCCGGGATTTTGGCTGTGAAGACGCCATTTGAGTTTATCTCTCCTATGTTTTCCCCCTCAACTCTCCAGGTGACTCGTTCGTTACCTTTTGTCTCGAATTGTACTTTTTCTCCTACTTTGATTCTCTTGAACCGTGGAGTAATTTGAATATCGCTAACTTTCCCGCTTACTCTAACAAACGCCGTTTTTATTTCTCCGTTTGTAAGCAAAGCGATAACCCTGCCTCTACCGCTGTTTTCGGCTGTAAAAACACCGTTTCGGATATTTCCTATTCCTGCGGGCATACACTTCCATTCTTTAGCTGTCCCTCCGGCAATTGTAAATTTGATTTGTTCTCCTTTCTTAAGAATTGCAACCGGTGGAACTATTTTTGCGCTTTCCCTGCCGCTTATTTTGATATAAGCAAAGCCTGTTACATGTTGACCATTTCTTGTACTTCTGCATCTAAGAACACCCTTTCCCTCTTTACTTGCTACAAAAAAGTTTCCCTGAACTCGTCCAAGAGAATTAGGAACAACACTAAATGACAAATCCCTTTCGAGTATTTTACCCTCTCTATCTAATACCCTTACTGTAAAGGGTATTTTTTCTCCTACTTTACCTTCAATAGGATTTGGCGATATATGCAGTTCTAAAGATAATAATAAAAAGACTAACATCATCCCTCCTTATAAAAAGTGATACTTTTTTCTTCTTTTGTTGCGAGAGAAAGGTAATGCAACCCCTCTTCTAAGGGAGGTATGGAATCACTTCCTATAAATATAACATTTGAGTCTTTTTCTCTTGTATAGTTGACTATTTTTTCCCCGTCAAGGCTTATTTCAATTGTTTCTGTAGGATTTTCTAATATAAGCACAATTTCAAAATCTTTTCCTACAACCGATCCCTCTTCAGGAAATACAAAACGAGTTTCTTTGAAATTTTCTTCGGAGATGATTTTGTATGCTGGAACACCTCCGGGAATAGCAGGAGGAATTTTCCCTGTTTCTATACCTTCTTCCGGTTCAAAAGTTAGGCTTTCCTCGGATCGGTCTCTTTTAATTATGGCAGATGTTGGGGCTTTGGTCGCTTTAGAAAGCGTTGGCGTTTTCTCACTCGATTCTTCGGATGCAGCAAACTCTCGCATATCTTCCGATAAAGGGGTCTCGCTGGGTTTTTCTGATGCGGCAAAATCCGTTTTCTCTTCCGGCAAAGAGATTTTTGGGGCACTAGGCTCTTTCGAGGCGGATTTCATAATAGATTTCTCTTCTTCTTTCCATTCAACTTTCTTCTTGTCTAAGGAAATCTCTTCGCTTTTCGAAATTTCTACTTCTTCCAAAGGTATTTGTTCCCGTATTTCTTGAGGTTTTTTTGTCGTCAATATTCGATTGCTATTTTCTATGTTTAGTAAAACCGTAGAAACGATTATTAAAGCAGCCGCAGCGCTTACTGCCAAATATCTCCATCTGATTTTGGATGAACTGATAATAACTGGAGTCTCTTTTTGAGTGGTGTTTTTTAATATATTTTCGATTAAATAATCGGGGCATTGTATTTCTTCTCTTGTTGAACGCAGTTTTTTCAAAAGTTTTTCTTTAATCTTAAGTTTTTCTTCACACATTTTGCAGGATTTCAGATGATTTTCTAAATCCTGGCGTTCTTTATTGCTAAGGCCGTTGTCCACATAGCCCTGAATTAATTCTTCAAATCTTTTATGTTTTTTCATATTTTTTCCTTTACCAGTTCTCCAAGTTCGTTGAGAGTTCTATGTAGCCGTGAACGTACGGTCCCAATAGGTATTCCCAATATTTGAGATATTGTCGAATAGTCGCACCCCTCGTAGTACCTGAGCACTAAAACTTCCTGATATTTTCTGGGTAGTAAATAGGTCATACTTTTGATGAGTTGCTGGTCGGACTTCTTGACTAAGAATTTCTCAGGATTGCCTTCTGTTGCAAGATGTGTAATATCGTCTATGGAGATTTTCTTTCCTTCACGGGCTTGTTCTCTTCTGTATTTAAAAACAGTATTAAGAGCGATCCTGTAAAGCCAGGTGTAAACGGCTGAATCTCCTCTAAAGGACTTAAATCCTCTCCAGGCGTTCATAAAAACATCCTGGGTTAACTCCTTTGTAATTTCAGAATTGTTTGTCATATTATAAATCATTTTATAAATCCTCGGAGTGTTAGTTTTAACAACTTTCTCAAATATTTCTTTCCTCTGTTCATCATTTTTATTCCCCCGTTTCTTCATTTTTCTATTTAGATACCAAATCTGAGAGTTAGTTCCCTAAAAATCATATTCGTATATAATTCTAAGCAGGTGTTCATCATATCCGTTTTCTAAGTATGGATAGTAGTTTATATTTATATTCCCAAAGCTTCCCAAACTTAAGGTTCCGTCTACATTGAAATCGAAGCTTGTGTTTGTACCGTTTATGTAAGTATAGATACCAATAGATAAAATGTGCTTTTCATGATACCAGGAAACATTAGATAAAATTCTAAAAGAACGCGTCTCTTCGATGTAAGTTGTTTTTTCGATTCCCAATGTGTTTTCCATTTGCAAAGAACCTGAAATGGATTCAAAACCAAGACCAATATAACTGTATTTTTCATCATAATATTCGGGATATTTAGCCCACTGATATTCCAGAATAGGCGAGAAGTAATCGGATATTTTCAATTTAAAAGATTGATTAAGGGATAAACCTATCATTTCATATTCCTTATAAGCAAGGTAATCGACATAAGTGAAAAAACAACCTTTTTCATATACTCCGTTTACAAAACCGGAAGTCCTTCCTTTGTAAAGATAAGAATTGCCCAGTGTTAAATACCCGTTACTCACCCTTCTTATACCGGCTTCAATGTTATTTAAATCAGATTCAAATATTAGTTTCCCTTCAAAAGCGGTTCCTTTTATAGTGGAATCCGCATATAGATTGTCATTACCGCTTGAAAAAGCTCCTTTTATTTTTAAGGATACTGCTTTATTTAACTTTAGTTCTGTTTCTCCCGATAGCACAGCGGATTTCTGCGGATCGTCGAATGTAAAACCTAATATATCTGAAGTATCATCTTCTCCGTAAAAAGCCGTAAGTCCCATAGATAATGGGTCTTTTTTAAAGATCGTTTTTCCTCCCAGGAGCCATCTGGGGTACTCCGCAAATAAAGTATCATAATTGTCTGAGTATAAGATTACAGGAATTATAGAAAAACTACCTGCACCTATTTCACCGCTTAGCCCAAAACCTCCGGGAGAACAGATCGTCAATTCATCCAGGTATGGTGAAATATAACCTGCTTCCAGATATGATTTTCCTTTTAAATAGCTTAAGTAAGGATACCAGTTTATCTGGTACTGCGGGTCATGATACAGGGAAAATCTAAAGTAATTTTCATTTTTAAAAACAGAGAAGTCCAACCCTAAAAGAGCTTCGTTCTCTCCTGTGTAGAAGGTATCTGCGAAGTAGGAGTTATGGTTTCCTATTGAAAGCTTTCCCGTAAAAATATAAGGATCCGCCTCCTTTTTTTCGGTTACTATAAATGACCATTCTTCAGCCTCATTTTCGGTTTCTACTTTTATTTTGTGTTTTCCTCCGGATAGATTGTTTGCTTCCGAAAAGAAAT
>CAZQNI010000145.1:0-4850 GCA_964594255.1 uncultured bacterium
GTGCTCGTATCGATGACAAGGATGTGCCTGTCCCCGTTGTCATCATCTGTGTATGTATTTAACCCTTCGACCAGTGGCGGAATCGGAATGGGGTAGGGGCCGGGATCGCTTTCATACTCGAAAGTAAAAGAAACCAAATCTTGACCGACACCTACCAGGTTGTATGGAATCCCTATTGGGTGCCCGTTGTAATAGGTTCCGAGGTCAGGGTGGAGTGGCGCGTCTGGCCCGATGCTGTCGATGTAATTATCTGAGTTTGGGTGCACAGGAAGGGAATCAATCGGTGTATTTAAAGCGTGGTTTTCCGGGAATGCCGGACCTGTATAATCAGCCATCTCTGTGGCGTATGCTGCAAGCGGAAATAAAACTGCCATAAGCCATATTATCAACAGAAACACCAAAAAGATATTTGTCGTTTTCATAATATTATCTCCTTTTCTGTTTTCTTTTAGCTTAAAATTATTAAAATATCAAAAATATATTTTTTCACTTTATAAGAATCATCTTCTTCGCACTTGCATCCCCATCTTCCCCTCTTAATTGATAAAAATACGTCCCGCTTGGGACTCTTGCTCCTTTTGAGTCTGTTCCGTCCCATTCTTCGCTGTAAGTTCCGACTAATAAATATCCGTCAACCAGGACTTTTAATTCTCTGCCAATTAAATCGTATATTGCAAGTTTGATGTATCCGTGGTCTTTTACAAGATAGGGAATAGTGGTAGTTCGATTGAAGGGATTAGGGTAATTAGGTTGCAGTTCAAACGGTGTAATTATGCCGCCTTCTGCTCCGTATTCATGAGCACCTATATCCGGAGCACTGCCTACGTAGGAAAGGCAAACACCCTGACCTTCTGTCCATGTCAAACTCTGATCTACAGTGATTTCATTTGTTTCATAATTTACATTAATGATACGTGCCCGCTCTGTACTTCCTTCAAGTTGGATTTCGTCTCCTTCTATCATGTTCCAGCCGTCTATGAAATATCCCGCGTCTTCAACTTTAAATTCTGTACCGCTGCTATCAGGGCTTGTTATAAAGCTCAGAGGCACTCCGCTGTCGATACACTCACTTTCCGCCTGCAAACGAAAATCAGGTTGAGTTCCGAATGGTTCCAGATCACTTCCGTCACCCTCATAAACAAATAGAGGATTGCCTGTTTCCCAATTGTTTTCGACTACTTGAGGATCGGTAACCGCGTCTGTGGTTATCGGTCCCCCTGCGTTATTATAGAAGATATTATTTTTTACGACGCTACCTGTAGGGTCACCCTCGCCCCAGTCAGCGAAATAGATGCCACCCGAGAATCCTGAATAAGTTGCTTGATGACCATTGTTAAAAAAGACATTGTTGTAAATGTGATTATAGTGCGCTGGTGTATAGTCTGCCATTGAAACACATTGTATTCCGCCATGACCATTGTTGTAAAAAGTGTTGAATCGGAAAATGTTATTTAATGACCTTAGCGACATGCTTGAAGATTCATGGGCAAAGGCGAAGCGGTTTCCTTCAAAAAGATTTCTTTCTGTGGCACTGCCGTGTGATATCGCGCAGCGATATCCTTCCGAATTTTCTCCCCATTGTTCATGATGCAGATAGTTGTTGCGGAATATGGAATATTTTCCCCACGCGGCAAGGCAATGATGTCCTCCGTAAAAAAATATATTGTCTTCAATCAAATTGTAGAAACTGCTGTCATTCGGGTCCGCTTCAATGCCTACATCAAAAAGAGCTCCAAAATGCAGTGAATCATGAGTATATCCCCATCTTGAAAAACTGCAGTGATGGACCCTATTGTACTGAGAGGAATAATAAACTTTCGAGCCACCCCAGGTAGTGGAACTTCTTGCCTGGTCAAATGTGCAATGGCCTATTATATTATTGTTAGACCTATTCGTAATGTAAAGAAAATGACCCATATAATAAAAATTCAAGCCGTTAACAGTGATATAGGATTTGTTATCTATACGTATTCCGTAATCGGCATCTGTAATGGTTACTGAGTTACTATTGTAATTGCTGTAGGTGATTCTTTCGTTTTCGGATATTCCTGAATTTTGCGGATAAATATAAGTGCCGCTGTCATATGTGCCTTCTAAAAGGAAAACTGTATCACCAGCCTCTGCGTTTGAATTAGCCGTGGACAGTGCGCATGGTGTAGTAATATTGGTGCTCTCTGACCAGCTTGCATCGCCGTTTGGGCTTACGTAGTGTACAGCAGCATGTAATGTAATAGATATTAAATTTGTCAGTATAAAGAATAATACAATTTTGAAAACAGGTTTCATATTTACGTTCCTTATTTTAATCATAGATGTCATTTTAGCAATATCATCTTCTTCGAACTCGACTCTCCGTTTTCCCATCTTATCTGGTAAAAATAAGTGCCGCTTGAAACTCTTTTGCCGTTTCTGTCGGTTCCATCCCATTCAACCGTGTGTTCACCTGCTTGTTTAACTTCGTTAACCAATGTTGTTATTTCCCTGCCGAGTATATCGTAAACGCAAATCGACAGATGACCGCTGATTGGCAACTGATAACGGATTGTGGTTGTTATATTGAATGGATTGGGATAGTTTGGGAATAATAAATACGAAATAGGCATATCTATATAATGAGTAGTGTCATCACCATACAGATTATAGATATCGTCGGCGGAGAGACAACTTGCGTAAATTCGCACGTCATCTATGATCCCGTTGAATGATTTCATCTCTCCGTCATCCGAACCTCTTCCGATTAACAGTTGGTTAAACAGCCAGGGTCCTGTTACACCATTAACCCGGTCGACAACAACCTGCTGTCCGTTGAGATACATTCGTACCACTCTATTTGTAGGATCGTATGTTGCCGCGATATGTGAAAAGACGTTTTCCTGTACCGTAGGAAACTCTACACCCGATAGTGAATAACGTGTGCTCTCACTCGTTACCCATTTTATCGCCACCCTGTCATTTACAAGTCCGAAATTGAAATTTGCCCATTCGGAGTCATCATTTATAACCCAATTATCAACGGATACCGTGAAAGGATTAACCCACGCGGCAAGAGTAAATGCCTGATCCTCGCCGTGAAGAGAACTATCGTTCCAGGTCGGTACCGTTATCACATCATCCTCTCCATCAAAAAAATATGCTGTGCCTATCTTTACTTCCGTTAGAGTGGCTCCCTCTGCTACCCCATGATAACCATTACCGCTGGAGTCGGAGGCATCGCCTTCGAATTTATATAACGCTACAATTTCATCCGGGACCTCATCTTGAGTTGTCGCGGTCGCAACGTTTGAATATGTTGATTGACCCGATATATCAGAAAAAGCGCACACGCGAAAATGATACTCTGAATATGGCGATAAATTAATAATTGTATATGAGGTTGAATCTGACATTACTGATTCGACCCTGTAAAAATTTGTTCCATCAGTGCTTTGTTCTATTCTGAATCCCAGCTCATTATCGGAATTATCATTCCATGTTAAATGAACCGTGTTATCTGAAACCTCCGCGGATAAATTACTCGGAGCCTCCGGAGGCGTAATTCCATTTAAGTCGCAAAAGCGCTGCTGGGCTGGGATAATTCCCGAATACGGTAAATCGGGCCCGATAACCGGCCATGGTGTATTACCCCAGGGCGCATCTGTGAAAAAGTCAGGTTTTTCTGTCAGATAGTAAGAGTTGGGTATTTCTCGATTTGTAATATCTGACTCCCAAAAAGTATTTTCGCTTATATAATCAAAATTCCCATGACGAATTAATGTATTCATCGTCAAATTCGTGTCGCTCCAGTCATCTGGCTCTTTCAATATGAACCAGACTGTTCGATTTTGAATCGAATTATCATGATGCAATATATTTCCGACGTAGCTCATATAGGGATTGTTTTTCTCGATAAAAACAGGCCTACTGGTATATGAATTTGAATATCCATCGGGGCAAATCATTTTGTTGCGAAGGAAAATATAAGAGGAATTACTGCCCCAGTACCTGTCGACTGCCGCCTTGTTCGTAGAGTTTCCTTCAAAAAGATTCAGATAAGCGTGATGTCCATGCGCGGACATATCCGCGTGCATTTCTGTTCCTTCCCCATTTTCATCCATAGATACTCGGCAATAGTTATACGCGTACACGTTGCCGCAAACTCCAACAGCTGTCATTAGTTTTCCCTGCAGGTAATCGAAGATGCTGTTTTCGATCAGGTTGTCTGTGGCACGATCGGTAAGATTTACCCCATAGCCAGTTCCGCCGACATATTGGTGTCCATATTCGAAATAACTGTCTCTGATTTCATTTCCCAAGCCACCCCAGATTCCTATGTGCGACCTCGAACATTTATAACTGCGGACGTTTTTCACCCAGCAATAGGCGGTATGATCAAGATGGATATTTCCATAGTAAGCGTTGCAGTCGACCACAAGCTCAAAATGTAAATCTTCAACGCCGGCATATTTTGTTGGATCGACACATCTGCTTACAGCGGGATTCATGTCGAGATTATAATCGTGATACAGAGGTTTGTGAAAAGTAAGAGTGTTGCTCGTTTCGTTTATATCCGTAATGATTAAAAATTGACCCACTGCTCTCCAACCCCAATGTCCTTCCGCCCAACTATCATTCTCGCTGGGAGGCACAATAGGACGAGCCATCACTTCCGGATCATTGTCTTGTCTAATCTCAACAAGATCTCCGATGCTAAAGCCGGATACATCGTCTACGGTTATTTCATTTGAGCCTTTGTCGCAGTTGCCCATAACATTGGCGGTAAATCCTTGAGTTGAAGTACCTATCCAGATATTCGTTCTTTGATACTCATCGGGATCGGAGGTAAGTTTTTCGAATTTAAGGAATGTTTGATC